>JAQVPT010000319.1 GCA_028701945.1 Bacteroidales bacterium | reverse complement strand
TTGAAGTCCTACGGACTACAAAACAAAAATTGTATGCTAAAGTTTTAGATTTGTAAACTGTTTCTTTTGTCCGTAGGACATATATGTCAATAAAAAAACATACTCCTTAGAAAACTTTGCCCGTAGGGCATAAACAACTGGAATTGAAACAACTGCTCACTCAATTGATTTAAAGATATATCGTTTATCAAAATCAACTTCATATTCTTTTAAGAACTTAAGATATTCTTCTCGAAAACTAGTTTTTTTATGATGCTCTTTTTGATTTTCTATATACTTAATTTTTAGTGTTAATTGAGTTTTACCAAGCGAAAAACCGCCAAAACCATCCTGCCAAGAAAACTTGCCTGATGTAAGTTTGTTATCATTTATCCATAGTGAAGAGCTTCGCTTTGTGTGATACATCAGATCTGACGGAGATTGTTTTGGATTCATACTTATAAGAATATGTAAATGATCATGAACTCCGTTTATAATATAAAGCTTATGTCCCTGCTGTTCAATTATTCCATTTATATATTTGAACAAATCCTCTTCCCATTTCGGACTAATCAAACATAAACGATTTTGAACCGCAAAGACATAATGAATATATAACTGAGTATAAGTATTAGCCATAGTGTAATATCTATAAATTTCAAATCACTAAATTATTAAAATATGCTTGCTTTACAAAAATAAATTTAATGAATTGTATTATTTTTAGAAAAAAAAATCAGAAATGTTTATGTCCTACGGACAAAACAGGGAGTTAATTGTCGATTTTTATTGACTTTGAAGTCCTACGGACTACAAAACAAAAATTGTATGCAAAAGTTTTAGATTTGTAAACTGTTTCTTTTGTCCGTAGGACATATATGTCAATAAAAAAACATACTACTTATAAAACTTTGCCCGTAGGGCATAAACTTGTGAGCAAAAGTTTTATTTCACCCTTACTCCTTTGGGTTTATAACCAAAAACAGAAAAACACCTAGCATACTGAATGGCAGAGTTGTATGTAAGACTTTTAGCATTGCTTATTAATGATGAATTGTTAATAAGTGATTAGTTTATAATTGATTAATAATTTTTGTCATGCACTAAGTTTTTGACTGAACGTAGTGAAAGTCAAGGGTTAAAATATGTCGAAGAATTTCTTTTGGCGTATGTTTTTGGTGCTTTTGCAACCCAAAAACCATGACAAAAGACTTTGTACGGTAAAAGTATGCGTTTGCTCTGGATAAGAAAGTTTAAAAATTCCTCTTGCAGATTTTTATTTTTATCTTTGCACCATAAAATTTCAAAATGAATAAAAATATATATATCGAAACCTACGGCTGTCAGATGAATGTTGCTGACTCTGAAACGGTTGCCGCAATAATGCAATCAAGTAATTTTACTCCTGTTACTAAAATAGGAGAGGCAGATGTTGTGATTATAAATACATGTTCTGTTCGTGATAACGCTGAACAAAAAATATGGCACCGACTCGATTTTTTTAAAGGATTAAAAAGACGGAAAAAGCATTTAAAAGTTGGTATTATTGGTTGTATGGCTCAACGTGTTGCTGATAAATTGCTTGAACATGAAGCGGTAGATTTTGTTGCAGGCCCCGATGCGTATAGATCACTCCCCGAATTGGTAAACGAGGCCGATATCGAAGTAAATCATATAAATACTTATTTTGATATTGAGGAGACATATTCAGGAATTGTTCAGTACAAAAATGGTGAAAACGCAATCTCGGGATTTGTGCCGATAACTCGCGGATGTAATAATTTTTGTTCATATTGCATTGTGCCTTATACTCGTGGCAGAGAGCGTAGTAGCTCATATAATGACATAATTAATGAAGTCGCCGATTTAAGAGACAAAGGATATAAAGAGATTACTCTGTTAGGACAAAATGTAAATTCCTATTATTTTGAAGATGACAATAAAATGGTCGATTTTCCTACATTAATAAAAATGGTTGCAGAAACTGCTCCTGAAATGCGAATTCGTTTTACAACATCTCACCCAAAAGATATTTCTGACAGCTTGATTGAGGCAATTGCACAATATGATAATATTTGCAATCATATTCATTTACCTGTACAGTCTGGTAGCAACAAAGTGCTAAAGTTAATGAACCGCAAATATACTCGTGAATGGTATCTTGAGCGGATCGAAAAGATTAAGTCAACTATTCCAAATTGCGGACTATCTTCTGATATTTTTTGCGGATTTTCTGAAGAAACAGAAACAGAATTTCAAGAAACATTAGACTTGATGAATATTGTTGAATACGATTCTGCATTTTTATTCAAATATTCGGTACGTCCAGATACTGCTGCATCAAAAACCCTTGTTGATGATGTGAGCGAAACTGAAAAAGTTGCTAGGTTAAACAGACTAATAGCTTTGCAAAATCAAATTTCACTAAAAAAGAATAAAGCGGATATAGGGAAAACTCTGGAAGTCTTGATTGAAGGATTTTCAAAAAGGTCAAAGGACTTTTTGTTCGGAAGAACTCAGCAAAACAAAGTTGTTGTATTTCCTGATGCGAATTTTAAAGTTGGGAGTTTTATAAATGTAAAAATTACTGATGCAAGCTCAGCAACACTAAAAGGAATACCCAAAATCTAAAAATATTATGGATAAAATCGAAGATTTTCGCAATTACCGTTCGGAGATGAATAAAAAGTTGCTTGAGAAAGACAACAAAATCATAAAACGAATTTATAGTCTCGATACAATTACTTATCAGGATTCCGCACTCAATGCTAAAACCAAAGAAATGCTGGGCTTAGTTGCCTCAATGGTTCTTAGATGCGATGATTGTATAAAATATCATCTCGAAACTTGCCATGAACTAGGAGTTACAACTGACGAAATGATGGATATTTTTGGCGTTGCTAACGTTGTTGGTGGCACAATTGTAATTCCGCATACCCGTAGAGCGGTTGAATATTGGGATCTGCTTTCAGAAAACTAATGGGTTTGTCAGTGCATAAAACCCTGATTAAAAGTAAAGCTTGTAAGTAACGCTCCACAACTCATTAGGAA
>JAQVPT010000318.1 GCA_028701945.1 Bacteroidales bacterium | reverse complement strand
AGTACAATTGTTTAATGTTAGTTACGAAGAATTACCTCCAGTTGAAAGACTCGATAAAATGCAAATTCAAAAATTGTTGTTAGCCATTTTCAATGCTTTGTCGGCAAAAGGAACAAGTGTTTCTATTTCAGGAAATGGAGTGCCTGTAGAGATAGTATATAAGGAAATTCGCGAAATGTTTAAAGAGGGATTTTATGTAATGCCCGGCTGGACAATTGATTTTTGCAGCGGTTACTGTCCCGATTGTAAGTTTGCAGATTATTGCGAATCGTGTAAAGATGCGTGGACAAAAGAAGATTTAGAAAAGGAGAGAAAAAATAATTGAAACCTATATTTAATGAAAACAATCCTAGTTAGCATAATATCAGACCAAACAATTCCAAATGTTCTCGTGATAAAGGAGATGTATGGTCTTTATGACGACTTATTGTTTATTACAAGCGAGTATGTCGAAAAAAAAGGTTTGGATAAATGGATAGAAATGGCGTGTGGCTTAAAAGCAGATTCCGTAAAACGAATAAAGGTTGTTGAGGATGATTTGGATGATGTACGAACTAAACTTGCAAACTTAGATTGTGCTGACACTAAATATATTATCAATATGTCGGGCGGCACTAAGATTATGACGATAGGCGTTTATGAGTTTTTTGCGAAAAAAGGGAACAAGATAATTTATGTGACATTTGGAAAAAATCTGTATAAAGAGATTTATCCATTAACTTCAGCATCAGAAACCAATATCGCATATCGTTTAAACTTATGGGAATACCTTACAGCATACGGCTTGTACTATGAGCCTGAATTAAAGTTATTAAAGGATTGCGAATTTACAAACATTTTTTTTAAGTCTTTTAGATCAAAAAAATTTGACTTTGCAAAAGAAGAGCTAATAATAAATAGCCACTCTTTTGAAGAAATTAATGACAGAACGTATTTCTCGGGAGCCTGGTTTGAAGAGTATGTTTTTCACAAAATAAAAAATGACTTCAATTTATTGCCTGAAAACATTGGCTTAAACGTTGAATTGCGAAGAGATGCAACTTCTGTTTCGCACGATAATGAGTATGATGTCGTTTTTGTTTACGAAAATCAGTTATATGTTATCGAGTGTAAAGCATCTGTCGGTAATAAAAACTTTGCAAAAGACAATCTCGAAAAATTTATGTATAAACTTGCGGCAATTACTCGTGATTTCGGACTTAAAATAAATTCGTCAATACTTACATTATCATATCTTGATTCCGTTTTGTTAGGTAAAATGTTAGGTGTTGAAAAGCGTAAAAACATTCTCGGAATAAGAGCAATGGTGGATGCCAAGGTTTTTCTTAAAAATGAAAGTTTAAAAACAGTATTAATGAAATAAAAAAGCAAATTATGGCACGTAAAGTTTTTATATCAGTTCTTGGTTCTACTAACTATGGAACATGTAAATATAATTTTAAAGAGAAAGATTTTATTTCCGAAGAAGTTCGTTTTATTCAGGAAGCTACATTGCAAATGCTTACAGCACAGGAATGGGAAAGCAATGCGGTAGGATATGTTTGTGTAACTAGTGGTGAAAAAGGTTCTTCTGAGTTAAACTGGAAAGACAATGGACACAAAGATCGAACTTCAGGTTGCTATATTCATTGCGAAGGTCTTGAAACACGAATTTCTAAATTAATCTTGCCTTTTAGCGTTAAACCTGTTCAAATTAAAGACGGAAATTCAAAAGAAGAAATATGGGAAGTTTTCGATACAGTTTTCAAATTACTCAAAGATGAAGATGAAATTTATTTTGATATAACTCACGGATTTAGGTATTTACCAATGCTTATTTTAGTTCTTTCAAATTATGCTAAATTTTTAAAAAATATTAAGGTAAAATCTATTACTTATGGAAATTTTGAAGCACGCAATAATGGAATAGCTCCAATTATTGATATTACTTCTTTTTCGGTTTTGCAAGATTGGACAAGTGCTACACAAACATTCTTGGAAACTGGTCAAACTGCAAATATTGTAAATTTAGTTACTAAATATGACTTAAATGCCTTAAAGAATTTTGCAACTGAAATATTTGAAGTGCGAGGTAGAAATATTTATAGTGGTTTATCTGCTATCGAAGCAAAAAAAGAATTGCTAAATGTTGAATTAAAGGAGCCTCCATTTAATAATTTAAAAAATAAACTTATTAATTTATTTGATAGTTTTAAATTAAATTCGGTAGATAATATTTATTCTGCTGTAAAATATTGTGATGAGTTCGGACTTATTCAACAAGGATTCACTCTATTTATAGAGTTCATAATTAGTAAAGTTATTTTGGATTGCGAAGTAATTAACTCTGATGAAGATTTATACGATATAGAACTTAGAAGCGTTGTTAGTAGTGCATTATCTTTAAAAAATGTTAACAAATTTGATTTTAATAGATTTAGTGCAGAGCAAAAAGAAGAATATACAATAATAGTTCAGAAAATTTTTGAATTATCTTATAAGAAAAATCTAACTGGTAAAATTTACAACAGCTTATCATCGGGTGGACGCAACGACTTAAATCATGGAGGATTTAGACCTATTAGCGAAACTAAAGACACAGGCTATTTTAAAAATAAACTAAAAGAATATATTAATCGGTACGAAAAATTAAACATTAATACCCCATGCTCATAAATCTATCAAACCATCCATCATCAAATTGGGGAAAATCCCAAACAAACACTGCCATATCAGCTTTTGATGAAATAGTTGATATGGAGTTTCCAAAATTAAACCCAGAATGGGATTATAATCAAATAAAAATTTTGGCAGAAGAATATTATAACAAAATACTTAAAGAACTTGTAAATTTTACTGATACTAATAATGCCGTTCACCTTATGGGCGAAATGACATTTTGCTTTTGTTTGGCAAATATGTTTAAAGATGCTGAGATACAATGTGTAGCCTCAACTACAAGGCGAAATGCTATTGAGCAAAATGGCATTAAAACTTCAGTTTTTGAGTTTGTTAAATTTCGTAATTATTTTTAAGTATGAGTTCAGTTTCAAAATATCTAAGTTTTAAGCCAACACCAGAGCAAGACGAACTTGTGGG
>JAQVPT010000317.1 GCA_028701945.1 Bacteroidales bacterium | reverse complement strand
GCCTTTGAAGGTGAAGTTGTTTTTTCGCAAGAATATTCAGTAGGGTATCTCGCCCAGGAACCAGATTTAGATGATTCGAAAACTGTTAAAGAAATTGTGGAAGAAGGTGTTCACGAAACAGTTGCTCTACTCAAAGAATACGAAGAAGTAAATGCAAAATTTGCCGAGCCAATGTCAGATGATGAGATGAACAAGCTAATCAATAGACAAGGAGAGCTAACAGATTTATTAGATCAACATGACGCTTGGGATCTGGACTCCAAGTTAGAAAGAGCTATGGATGCTTTGCGATGTCCTCCACCAGACGAAAACATAAAACATCTCTCTGGCGGCGAAAGAAGAAGAGTCGCACTTTGCAGATTATTACTATCCGAACCAGATATTTTACTTCTCGACGAACCTACAAACCACTTGGACGCTGAATCCGTGCAGTGGTTAGAACAACATTTAAAACAATACAAAGGAACGGTAATTTCAGTAACCCACGACAGATATTTTCTTGATAATGTTGCAGGATGGATACTCGAATTGGATAGAGGAGAAGGCATACCTTGGAAAGGAAATTATTCATCGTGGCTGGAACAAAAAACAAAACGACTAGCCGACGAAGAAAAGCAAGTCTCGAAACGCCGTAAAACTCTTGAAAGAGAACTCGATTGGGTAAGAATGTCGCCAAAAGCACGTCATGCAAAATCAAAAGCAAGACTTTCTGCTTACGACAAAATGCTAAATGAAGACACAAAACAAAAAGAAGAAACACTAGAAATTTTTATTCCTAATGGGCCTCGCCTTGGTGATAAAGTAATAGTTGCAGATAATATAACTAAAGCATTTGGTGACAAGCTTTTATTTGAAAACTTTAGCTTTTCGCTCCCTCCAGCTGGTATTGTTGGCATAATTGGACCAAATGGGGCAGGAAAAACAACTTTGTTCCGAATGATGATGGGGAAAGAAAACGCTGATGCTGGTAACTTTAATATAGGTGAAACTGTGAAAATCGGTTATGTTGACCAAGCTCACGCAGAAATCGATCCTGAAAAATCTGTTTACCAAGTCATTTCAGGCGGGAACGAGTTACTCCAAATTGGTGGTAAAACTATGAACGCCAGAGCTTATACAGGAAGATTTAATTTTAGTGGTGCCGATCAAGAAAAAAAATGTGGCGTACTTTCAGGTGGTGAACGTAACAGACTTCATCTCGCCATGACATTAAAATCTGAATCAAATGTTTTACTTTTAGACGAACCAACAAATGATATAGATATCAACACTTTAAGAGCTTTAGAGGAAGGACTTGAAAACTTTGCAGGATGCGCAGTAATCATTACTCACGATAGATGGTTCTTGGACAGAATTGCTACTCATATAATTGCGTTTGAAGGAAATTCTGAAGTCGTAGTTTTTGAAGGCGGTTTTACTGAATATGAAGAAAATAAAAAGAAAAGATTGGGTGATGTAAATCCTAAACGGATAAAATACAGAAAGCTAATATAAAAGTTGATGTCTTTAAAAATAAGCTGTTTTCTTTGATAAACAACTATTTTGACTCGAAAAACAGCTTACAACAGAAAATAACACAACAAGCGAATCTGGTAATATATCGGAAAACAGTTTTTGCCGATTGTTGGTGAAAAACTTATTGTCAAAATTACTTTGCACAAGGAATATCTACTTATTAATTTTAAGTATTTGTTGTCCGATAAAGGTACATATAATTTTTAAAAATAGCGTTTTACTTGCTGAATAAACATTTTTATAAGGCAATTGTTAGCGATGAATTGGGTGAAGGGGTAATCGGTGTGATCAGTAATCAGTAATCAGTAAATTTTTACAAACAGAAAATTGAGAATAGTGTTTTTAAAGTAATAATGAACAATGAACAACGAACAAACGAACAGAAGAACAGAAGAACGGATTAGTTGATGAGGAGATGTGTTGATACAGAATCACTGGATTACAGAATTCCTGGATTACAACTTTACTAGAACAAACGAACAAAGATACGAGAGGAACAAGAGGAACAAGAGGAACAAACGAACAGGAGAACGGAGAATTGCGATTAGAGAATGGAGAACGAACAAACGAAAGTAAGAACAGAAGAGCAAAAAATTGCAACCACTCCCAACGTATTTGTGTCAATTTTTTTTAATTTCGTAGGATTAAATGGTAATCTCGTTGAATTAAATTGTTTTAATATTTGTATTAGTATAGTTTTGACATTGTAAAAACTAAATACTTATGAAAAATCTAAAAAACTATTTGTTGTTCTTAACTTCCATTATTTTTTTATTCCCACTTAACTTTTTTTCTCAAACGTATAAAATAGTAGATACGAAGCAGGATGTGTTTTATGGAAATACAGTTTCAATTTCTGAGCCTGCCTCAGGTAGTGCGTTTTATGGTCAGGATGCCTCATATTCTGGTAATCAGCCGTCTTATACTGATAATGGCGACGGTACTGTTACCGATAATGTTACAGGATTAATGTGGTCGCAAACATGTGATTTCAATGGCGATGGAACGATTGATGTAAACGATAAATTATCATATACTAATGCGGTTGCTGGAGCTGATACTTTTAGTTTAGCAGGTTATAATGATTGGAGACTTCCATCAATTAAAGAACAATATTCGCTAATTATTTTTAGTGGGATAGATCCAAGTGGCTTTTCAGGCAGTACTGATAACCTTATTCCATTTATTGATACAGACTATTTTGGTTTTAATTATGGAGACGAAGATGCTGGCGAAAGAATTATTGATGCACAAATGGCAACAACCACTCTTTATGTTAGTACTACAATGATGGGAGACGAAACTATGTTCGGAGTAAATTTTGCTGATGGAAGAATTAAAGGATACGGAACTGGTCCAATGCCACAACAAACTGAAGATAAACTGTTCTATGTTTATTATGTAAGAGGAAATACTAATTATGGTATAAATAATTTCGCAGACAATGACGATGGTACTATTACAGATAATGCTACTGGTTTGATGTGGACAAAAGACGATAATGGCGAAGGTCTAATATGGCAAGACGCACTAGAATATGCTGAAAGTGCTACAACATCAGGATACTCAGACTGG
>JAQVPT010000070.1 GCA_028701945.1 Bacteroidales bacterium | reverse complement strand
GCAATCAACAGTTTATGATAATGCGCAAATTCCATAACAACAACATGACTCAAGACAGCTTTTGGCGGCAAAAGACCAGTTTCTTTATTAAGGATAGCTCGCATATATTTGTCGGTACTAACTAAGCCTTTCATAATAAAATCAGCTTTCCCCTCATTTACAAGTCTTACCGCAGTAGTGGTAGCTTTAATTTCGTCAGACTCCTGAACAATAGTAAATTTATTGACATCTATTTTTTCATGCTCGCAAATCTCCTTTATTGTCTTCTCGTCACCGACAAGAATTCCTTCGATAATACCAATATCAATTGCAGAACTCACCGCCTCGATAGTATGAGGATCATTAGCAAAAGCGACTGACAATCTTTTTTTAGGTTTAGATTTAACCGCCTCAATTACATCTGTTAGTTTTGTTATATTCATATATTTTTTGCATTAAAAATTTAGTGGCTAATATACATCTAAATCCCCAAACTCAAAAGGAAATTTATTATTTTTTATAGTGATAGAAATAAAAATGTCTTTTGGTCAAATACTTGCTAGTATATTTTCATGTTAGCTCTAATGATTCGCCACAATTGATGTATGAAAAAACTCAGTAGAATATAGTCAAAAAAAATAACAGGTTAACCAAATCCTACTACTTTAAAAACTCCAAAACACTATCAGTAATATACTTTAAAGTATCATTATTTAACTCGGTATTTATTGGCAAAGAGAGTACAGTTTTGCACAATTTATCTGTTACAAAAAAGCTATCTGGGTTATAATTATATCCCTGAAAAGCCTTTTGGTTATGTAGAGCAACTGGGTAATATACTGCCGAAGCTATTCCTTTAGACTTTAAGTATTCTTGTAACTCGTCCCTATCAACACCATTGAGCATCAGTGTATATTGATGAAAAGTGTGTGTCGATTTATTGAATCTTTTGGGAGTAATAATTTTATCACAATTTGCGAAAGCGTTATCGTAATAATCCGCAGCCGTGCGTCTTGCAAGATTATACTCATCAAGGAGCGGTAGTTTTACACGCAAAACAGCTGCTTGAATAGTATCTAACCTTGAGTTAACGCCAATTCTATCGTGATAATACCTAACTTTCATACCATGATTAACAATTGAGTTAATTTTTTCGTTGAGTTCATCATCGTTTGTGAAAATTGCACCACCATCTCCGTAACAGCCAAGATTTTTAGACGGAAAAAAAGAAGTACAGCCGATATGTCCAATTGTTCCAGCTTTTTTAGTCCAGCCTTTTTCTGATGTAAAATCACTGCCGATTGCTTGAGCGGTATCTTCAATAACATAAAGATTATGCTTTTCGGCAATTTCCATTATTCTGTCCATATCGGCACATTGTCCAAACAAATGGACAGGCATAATTGCTTTAGTTCTTGGAGTAATTGCTTTTTCAATTTCATCGGGGGCGATGCAAAAAGTATCGGGATTCACATCCACCATCACAGGAGTTAGCTTTAATAAGGCTATAGATTCTACTGTTGCAATAAAAGTAAAGTCAGCCGAAATGACTTCGTCGCCAGGTTGCAAACCAAGAGCCATCATAGCTATTTGTAACGCATCTGTGCCGTTACCACAAGTAATTACATGTTTTACGTCTAAGTATTTTGCTAATTCATTCCTTAGCATTTGAACATCATCGCCATTAATAAAAGCAGTATTATCAATAACATCGAGTATTTTTTTATCTACTTCATCTTTAATTTTAAGATACTGTGATCTAAGATCAACCATTGGAATATTCATACAATCAAAATTTGTTAATGCAAAAATAGTTTATTTTAATAAATGTTAAATAGAAAATAGAAAATTCTCCATTTATATAAAGTGCATCTTACTGATAATTTGGATTATAGCTATCTAAATAAAGACAAAACATGTTTCTTAACACAAAACATCGCTACTGCATCGTTCGGAAAATGTTTTTTTTAAATGTATCTTTGAGAAATACAAATTATCTTAAATCTTTATTAATTTCAAAATTATTCAGTTATGGCTAGAAAGAATGTTATTATTATTGGAGCTGCTGGAAGAGATTTTCACAACTTCAACATGTGCTACAGAGGTAAAGAAGAATATAACGTAGTAGCTTTTACGGCTGCTCAAATTCCTGATATTGATGGAAAAAAATATCCAACAGAGCTTGCTGGGGAATTATATCCTAATGGCATTCCAATTTATAACGAATCAGAGTTGCCACGATTAATTAAAGAGTTTAATGTTCAAGTTTGTGTTTTTGCATATAGTGACATGCATTATGTAAAAGTAATGAACATTTGTTCTATTGTGAATACAGCTGGAGCTAATTTTGTATTATTAGGTTTAAATGACACGATGTTAAAATCTACAAAACCTGTAATTGCGACTGGAGCAGTTAGAACTGGTGGAGGAAAAAGCGAAGCATCAAGACGTATAATTGACATACTAAAAGAAAAAGGCTTAAAAGCTTGCGTAATTCGTCACCCTATGCCTTACGGCGACTTGGCAATACAAGCAGTACAACGTTTTGCAAAAGTTGAAGACTTAAAATTACATAAATGCACCATTGAAGAGATGGAAGAGTACGAACCTCATGTTGTTAGAGGCGACATCATTTATTCAGGAATAGATTACGAAGCTATTCTACGTCAAGCCGAAAAAGAAGATGTTGATATTATACTTTGGGATGGTGGAAATAATGACTTCCCATTTATTAAGCCCGATTTAATGTTTACAATTGTTGATCCACAACGTGCTGGACACGAATTGACATACTACCCTGGCGAAACAACCCTAAGAATGGCAGATGTCGTAATTATAAACAAAATTGAAAGCTGCGACTTAGCAGATTTACAATTACTACGTAAAAACATTGCGACCCTTAATCCAACTGCCGTAGTTGTTGATGCCGTTTCGCCTTCAAGTGTTGATAAACCAGAACTCATTAGAGGTAAAAGAGTTTTAGTTATTGAAGAAGGACCAACAGTAACACACGGGGAAATTAAATATAACTATGGAAGCATAACCGCTCAAAAATATGGTGCAGCCGAATTAGTTGATCCAAGACCTTATGCGGTAGGTAAAATTAAAAAAACTTTCGAAATTTATCCAAATGTAGGCACTATTCTTCCTTCGATGGGTTATAGCGACGAGCAAGTTAAAGACTTAGAAACAACTATCAGGAATACTCCTTGCGACGCAGTAGTTATAGCTACTCCAATAGATCTTAATAGGATAATCAAAATCGACAAACCTAGTGTTAAGGTTGGATACGAATTATTAGATATAGGAACTCCTAGTATAAAAATGTATATCGACGAGTTTGCAACCAAATTTCTAAAATAGAATCTTATAATTTTAATTTAAAAGCTTCCAAATTGGGAGCTTTTTTTTGCCTTAGTTATCCGAATTATTCTATCTTTGCACAAAATTTTAAAAATAATTAATGAAGAATACTCGTAATTTCTGCATAATAGCTCATATTGACCATGGTAAAAGTACTCTTGCAGACAGACTTCTTCAAATCACTGGATCGGTTACTGACAGGCAGTTTCAAAATCAAGTGCTTGATGATATGGACTTGGAAAGAGAAAGAGGCATAACCATTAAAAGTCATGCAATTCAGATGGATTATGTTAAAGATGGACAAAAATATATTCTTAATCTAATAGATACTCCGGGACACGTCGATTTTTCGTACGAAGTTAGTCGTTCGATAGCAGCTTGTGAAGGAGCTTTGCTTATAGTTGACGCAACTCAAGGCGTACAGGCTCAGACAATCTCTACACTATATCAAGCAATAGAAAACGATTTGGAAATTATTCCAATTCTTAATAAAATGGATCTTGACGCAGCAATGCCTGAAGAAGTTGAAGATCAAATAATAGAATTAATAGGCGTTAACAGAGAAGACATCATTCATGCCAGCGGAAAAACAGGCTATGGAATAGAAAATATTCTTGATGCGATAATCGCTAAAGTCCCTGCTCCCAAAGGAGATCCCGAGAAACCTCTGGAGGCTTTAATTTTTGATTCTGTATATAATTCGTTTCGTGGAATTATTGCCTATTTTCGTATTTTTAATGGCACCATCAACAAGAAAGAACTAGTAAAGTTCGTAAACACAGGCAAAGAATATTATGCAGAAGAAATTGGAGTACTAAAAATGGGGAATAATGCACCCAGAGATGTTCTTTCTGCTGGTGATGTTGGATATATTATTTCGGGAATCAAAACTTCGGTTGAGGTTAAAGTTGGTGATACCGTTACGAGTGTCGCAAATCCTTGTAAAGGTGCAATTGAAGGCTTCTCAGAAGTAAAACCAATGCTATTTGCAGGGATATATCCTGTTGATGCTGATGATTATGAAGAATTGAGGTCATCAATTGACAGACTTCAGTTAAATGACGCTTCTTTAACTTATACGCTAGAATCATCTGCCGCTTTAGGCTTTGGATTCAGGTGTGGTTTTTTGGGTCTGCTTCACATGGAAATTGTGCAAGAACGTCTTGATCGAGAATTTGATATGGATGTAATAACAACTGTCCCCAATGTGCAATATCTTGCACACACAACAAAAGGTGAGACTATAGAAGTTCACAACCCCTCAGGAATGCCCGGACCTAATTATTTGGATTTTGTTGAAGAACCTTTTATTAAAGGAACTGTAATTACAAAGTCAGATTATGTTGGACCAATTATAAAGCTTATTATCGACAAACGAGGTATGCTTCAAGATCAAATTTATCTTAGTACTGACAGAGTAGAACTTCGTTTTGAAATACCATTGGGAGAAATAGTTTTCGATTTTTACGATAAGCTAAAAAGCATTTCAAAAGGGTACGCTTCATTTGATTACTATCAGTCAGGTTATGAAAAATCGAAGCTCGTTCGTCTTGATATTTTGTTAAATAGCGAAATGGTAGATGCGTTATCAACTTTAACTCATGTTGACAATGCTCAATCTTTCGGAAGAAGAATGTGCGAAAAACTCAAGGATCTTATTCCTCGTCAGCAATTTGATGTCGCTATTCAAGCTGCTATTGGCAGTAAAATTATTGCTCGAGAAACTGTTAAAGCTTTGCGTAAAGATGTTACAGCAAAATGTTATGGTGGTGATATTACTCGTAAACGCAAACTGCTCGAAAAACAGAAAAAAGGTAAGAAACGTATGCGGCAGGTAGGAAATGTTGAAGTTCCGCAATCGGCGTTTTTGGCAGTATTAAAACTGGATTAGGACATTAGTTAGCGGTTCTCATCTCCTCTCACGATATTGATAATACTAAAGATTAACTATTTGTAAAATAATGCACAATTTTAATTATATTTGCAAAACAGTTAAACAAAGACCTTTAAAAATATGTCTGTAACTAGTAATAAAAAGAAGGCGATAAGAAAACAGTCTGGTTCTAAAACACACCCAAAGACTTTTATCTTGGATACAAATGTTTTATTACACGATTTTAAGTGTATTTTTAAATTTGAAGAAAATGACATTATCCTTCCTATAGTTGTAATCGAAGAGCTTGATAAATTTAAAAAAGGTAATGATTTGATAAATTTTCATGCACGAGAATTTACTCGAAATATAGATAAGTTGTCAGGAGAAGATTTTTTTACGAAAGGTGTAAGTCTTGGCGAAGGTCTTGGACGATTATTTATAGTAACTGGCAAACCTTTTTCGGAGAATTTGACAAATAACTTTCCCGAAAAACGTCCTGACCATATTATCCTTTCAATAGCAGAGTATTATGCGACAAATTTTCCTGATAAACATCCCGTTCTTGTTACAAAGGACATTAACCTTCGGGTAAAAGCCAAAGCATTAGGTATTAATGCACAAGATTATAAAAATGACCAAGTAGAGAATATTGACAAACTAAATTGTGAAGTATTAATGGTTAGCAGTATTGATAAAAAAATAATTAGCAAACTGTACGAAAATCTAGAGGGAATATCCTTAGAGGAGATACAAAATGATATGGCTCCTTATGCGAATCAGTATTTTATTTTAAAAAACGGTGGGTCAAATGCTCTTGCTCATTATAATCCCACATCAAATAATATAGAACGAGTAGTAAAGACGAATGTTTATGGTATAGATCCTAGAAATGCTGAACAAACTTTTGCGATTGATGCCTTATTACGTCCCGAAGTATCACTTGTTTCGCTAACTGGCAAAGCTGGAACGGGTAAAACATTGCTTGCTTTGGCTGCTGCGTTACACCAAAGAAAAGATTTTCAGCAAATATTTCTTGCCCGACCTATCGTTGCTCTATCAAATAAGGAACTTGGATTTTTGCCTGGCGATGCTAATGAAAAAATAAGACCATATATGCAGCCTTTGTTTGATAATTTGTTAGTAATCAAACATCAATTTAAACCACAAAGTCCAGATTTTTATAAAATTGACGAATTGTTACAATCAGGAAAACTCTTGATTGAGCCATTGGCATATATTAGAGGTCGTAGTTTGTCAAAAGTTTTTTTTATAATTGATGAAGCTCAAAATCTTACACCTCATGAAATTAAAACAATTATTACTCGTGCTAGCGAAGGAACTAAACTCGTATTTACGGGCGATATTGGTCAAATAGACTCTCCATATCTCGATGCACACTCGAACGGACTAACATATTTGACAACAAAAATGAAAGGGCAAAAGGTTTTTGCTCACATAAATCTCGTTAAGGGAGAAAGAAGTTATCTCGCAGAACTCGCAAGTGATTTATTATGATGGAAAAACACCAAACAAATATCGCAGTAGTTATTCTTAATTGGAGTGGAAAACATTTTCTTGAAAAATTCTTAACTACTCTAACCAAAAATACCGATAAAACTGCTGAGATATGGATTGTTGATAATAATTCAACTGATAATTCTTTAGAGTATCTATCCGAAAATTACAAAACTATAAAAACGATAAAACTTGATAAAAATTATGGTTTTGCCGGGGGATACAATCGTGGGTTGGCTCAAATAGACTCGAAATATTATTTGCTGCTAAATTCTGATATCGAAGTTCCTGAAAATTGGTTGCAACCACTTTATGAACTTATGGAAAACAATTCTGATATTGCGGTTTGTGGTCCCAAAATTCTTAGTTACGAGCAAAAAACTCACTTTGAATATGCAGGAGCAGCAGGTGGTTATATTGATCGCTTTGGTTATCCTTTTTGTAAAGGACGAATATTTGATACCTGTGAACAAGACAACTCACAATATGACGAGATGTCTGATTGTTTCTGGGTTAGTGGAGCGGCTCTAATGATTAGATCAGAGATTTTTAACAAGGCTGGCGGCTTTGATGATGATTTTTTTGCCCATCAAGAAGAAATAGACTTATGCTGGAGAGTGCAAAACCTTGGGTACAGAATAGTTTGTGAGCCAAAATCATATATTTATCATGTTGGCGGCGGAACATTACCAAAATCAAACCCATTTAAAACCTATTTGAATTTCCGAAACAATCTTTTTCTGATAGAAAAAAACATGCCTAAATTTAGTAGGCAAAAAGTATTAATCAGCAGATTTTTTCTGGATCATGTTGCTGCATTTAGAATGATATTACAAGGAAATTTTAAAGAATATTTTGCCGTATTTAAAGCTTATTTACACTTTTGGTTTAATTGTAGAAAAATGTCAAAAAAACGAAAACTATTTAAACCAAAATCACCAAAATATCTAAAAGGCTTTTACAGTAAAAGTATAGTTTTTGATTACTATTTAAAAAACAAAAAGAAATTTAGTGATTTAAACGGATAAGATGTCTCTTTTGTTTGTTGTTTCCGACAACTGGCGAATTCTATTGTTCACATAAAGTTGTGATCCAGTGATTCTGTAATCCAGTGATTCTGTAGTTTCACAACTGTTTTCTTGTTCCATTGTTTCCGCCAACTGGCGGATTCTCTTGTTCAAAAACATTTTGCTATCAATAAACATAAAATATGCACTAAATTGACCTATTACTAATTACCGACACTATCGAATACTTGATTATTGTTCTTCTGTTCGATTGTTCGTTGTTCGTTGTTCTTCTGTTCAATTGTTCAAAACGTTTTGCTTTCAATAATCATAAAATTTTGCTCTAAACCATACCGATCACCGATTACTGACATCACCGATTACTTGTTCGTTTGTTCGTTGTTCGATTGTTCTTCTATTCTACTGTTCAAAAACATTTTGCTATCAATAAACATAAAATATGCACTAAATTGACCGATTACTGATTACCGACACTACCGAATACTTGATTATTGTTCGTTATTCTTCTGTTCTTCTTTTCTCTTGTTCTCTTGTTCTCTTGTTCAAAATATTTTGCTTTTGATAAACATAAAACTTGCTATAACCTCACCGATTACCGAACACAAAAATTACCGAATACTTGATTATTGTTCGTTGTTCGTTGTTCTCTTGTTCTCTTGTTCTTCTGTTCTCTTGTTCTCTTGTTCTTCTGTTCTTCTGTTCTTCTGTTCTCTTGTTCAAAATATTTTGCTTTTGATAAACATAAAACTTGCTATAACCTCACCGATTACCGAACACAAAAATTACCGAATACTTGATTATTGTTCGTTGTTCTTCTGTTCTCTTGTTCTCTTGTTCTTCTGTTCTTCTGTTCTCTTGTTCAAAATATTTTGCTTTTGATAAACATAAAACTTGCTATAACCTCACCGATTACCGAACACAAAAATTACCGAATACTTGATTATTGTTCGTTGTTCTTCTGTTCGATTGTTCTTCTATTCTACTGTTCAAAAACATTTTGCTATCAATAAACATAAAACATGCACTAAATTGACCGATTACTGATTACCGACACTACCGAATACTTGATTATTGTTCGTTATTCTTCTGTTCTTCTGTTCTTCTGTTCTCTTGTTCTTCTGTTCAATTGTTCAAAACGATTTGCTCTCGACAATCCTAACTTTTTGTGTAAATTAACCGTGAACCGCGAACCGTTTAACTGCGAACTGTTTTCTGTTTACTTGTTCGTTGTTCTTCTGTTCGATTGTTCTTCTGTTCAATTGTTCAAAACGGTTTGCTGACTATAATCATTAACTTCGATCTAATAACTGACAAACTGATTAACCGTTTAGCCGATAACCAATTTAACTAATCATTTCCTTTAACTCTTTCAGCACCATTGCAGTAGCTCCCCACACAATTTGATTGCCAAAAGCAAAGGAAGGAGCATCGAGTGTTATTTTTCGGGCACTAACTTGTCTAATACCTTCGGATGCAAGCAAGTCTAATAAATCAACTACAAAAACATTACGAACTTCGGCTTCGCAAGTAATTAGTTCTCCAACATTTTCAATAAGACATATTACGGGTAAAACATTATATTTGCTAATAGGAATCCTAACAGGTGTTAAGCTGCCTAAGTATGATTTCCTCTGAATTTCCAAACCTACTTCCTCTTCTGCTTCTCTGAGTGCGGTATGAATGAGATCACTATCTGTATCGTCTTTTCTGCCACCGGGAAATGCTATTTGTCCAGAGTGAGGACCAGAATCTTGCACTCTCTCTATTAAAACAGTTTTTATTCTTTTATTATCTTCAAAAAGACAGATTAGAACTGCGGCATCACGCAAGGTTTGATCATAATTAAAATACTCAGGCTCATTATCAGGAAAAAAAGGTATCATTTTTTCCTGAGCAGACATTCCCGGCAGTTTTTTGCTCAACTTGTCGAATAATAATTCTTCAAGCGATTTAATATTTTTTATTTTGTAAGACATTCTAAAAAATGGCAGAAAGTTTTCTACCTTGTTATATTAATATTGTTATTTGCAAATTTATATTTTGTTTGTCAACCTTACAAAGATTATTTTACCTCAATTTTGATAAAAAGTATATCAACAATCAATTAATAGGTTTAAATGAGGTAGTTTATTATCTGTCAATCCCTAAGTCTGAATATTAATCAAAAACTTTAACAAACTCTTCAAGGCTAATACCCGACATATAGTTATTAAAGTCAATATTAGACAAAGCTTTGGAAACAGCTTCTGAATTTATTTCGCAATCTATTAGAGCATTTTCAACATCAGATATATTGTTTTTTGAGAAAAAGTCTCCCACAATCTTAATTTGTTTAATTTTTTCTTCTTCTGATTGGAGATAGATTTCGTAATTTCCATATTTTGAAGAACCTATTTTGAACAATGGTAAATTTACTTCGCTGCCATAATTCCATTCCCATGTTGAATATTTTTCATCAACTAATTTGTTGATGCCCTCGATATCTTGTGGACTTATCTGATATACTTTCGATTCTGGGAATATACTGCGTAGGTAGTTCCAAAATATTTCAAAGATTTTTTCGGACGATGGCGAAGATTGAATATGTTCAGCGAGATTTGTTATGCTTTCGTGGTTCGAAAGTAAAGCGCGATCAGTTGGTTTGGTGCTATTTACTTTAAGTGCGTCGGTTAGCGACTTCATGTTAGATGAGATGAGTAATGTTCCGTGATGCAATATCTTTCCATTTGTTTTCATTCGAGAATGGCCACTAAATTTTTTACCGTCAATTATTAGTCCATTTCGTCCAGCGAAACTTGTATCAAGCTCAAATTTCTGGTTGACAAAGTTCAATATTATTTTACAAACTTTACTAAAATCGCTAAGGCTTGATTCATCGTCAAGATAAATATGCGAAAAATTTATATTTCCTTGATCCTGAAAAACTGTCCCCCCACCAGAGAGTCTTCTTACAACCTTTATATTGTTTTGCTTAACGTAAAGAGCGTTAATCTCATCATAAGTATTTTGATTTAAGCCAATAATTATAGATGGTTCATTAACGGCAATAATAAAAAATTCTTCATTAAAATTATTTAAAAGATATTCTTCTAACGCAACATTAAAATAAGCATCTCGTGATTCTGATTTAATTAGCAACATATCTAAAGTGTTAAATTTTCGTAAAGTTAATTTTTTTTTGACAAAGTACAAGTTTTACGCCTGTATCGTCCAGGGCAAACGCATACTTTTCTTTTGTCATGTTTTTTGGATTGCTACGCACCAAAAAATCATGCCAAAAGAGATTACACTGCATATTTCAACCAAGACCTTCACTACGTTCGGTCATGGGTTAAAATAATTGAGCCTTTCAGGCTCAGCAGGTTTGTTTAATTCATAGTGATTGTAGCACTATAAAAGTATGAGTTTGCATTGAGTGAGTCGTAACTTACAGATTCTTGATTTTTTTGTATTGCCTATGTCTATAAACGATTACTGAAATCAAGTCATAATCGGTTAAACGAGCAATAAAACTTGGAGAAAAATTGCACCAATCAATAAAAATATTAGTTTCTTCTCGGGTCATTCCAGTGATATTTATTATTAATTCAGGGCTTAACTTTTCTTCAATAATATTGTTAAGGAGGTCGGCTTGTTGTAACTCTTCCAGTTTTTGTCTTTCTTTTCCTTCTTTACTAAACATATCATATAGTGCAGAAATTGGGCTAAAGACTAATCCAAAACCTGGAGCATTTACACGGGAATAATAGTCAATATCGGCGGGTCTGAAAGGAAAATTTCGGGCAGCATTTACATAATCATCATCAGGTAGCCGCATATTAGTAATCTCATATTTTAATTGTTTATATCGTCTTAAAGCTATTATGTCTATCGAATTAATTTCATATATTCGTGTGTCAAGAAAAACTACTAAAGGCTTCATATTATCAGCGGCGGAGTCGGTTAAGACAACGTATTTGCGGTCGTATCCAAGACTTGAAAACGTAATTGTATCATTTATTGTTGCAGAAAGAATAAAATACCCGTCTGTATCGGTGATTGTGCCTCGGCGAGTTTTTTGAATAAATACATTCACATACGGAAGAGCCTCGCCAGTAGTTTCTTCAAAAACAAAACCAGCAACAATTACTCGGTCAGTCATTTTTATAAACTGAGCTTTTGCTTGCATTGATAAAAACAGTGCAACAAAAATGACAAATATTAATAATGTGCTTTTACCCAATTCCTGTTTTTTAAGTACTATAACGCACAAATATCTATTTTATTTATGTAATTCACATTTATTATGCTGTAAAGTTTCAGAATTTAGTAAAACGCTTCGTATTTCGATGTAAATACTGATAAACCGATACCCGAGTAGCTCTGCTACGAGCTCACGACTGAAAGGAGTAAACTGGTATTCGGCAATTTTTGTATTCAGTAATCGGTAAGATTTTAGCAAGTTTTGTATTTATTGCGAGCAAAAACGTTTTGAACAGAAGAACAGAAGAACAACGAACTGAGAACAGAAGAACGAGGAACAACGAACTGAGAACTGAGAACTGAGAACAGCGAACTAAGAACAATAGAATAATAGAACATTCGAAGTAAGAACTGAAAACTAGTAATCGGTAATTGGTTGTGAGACTGTATTCTGAAGTCTGTCCATAACAAAACAATTATTAAATTTGTAAAATTATGGTAAAGAAAACAGAAAGTCCTGAGTACATTGCAATGCGTGATTTAGCCTTGCAACAATTAAAGAGTGG
>JAQVPT010000316.1 GCA_028701945.1 Bacteroidales bacterium | reverse complement strand
TTTCCCCGTCTCCAAAATCCCAGTACCACGAAGTTGGATTATGTAAACTTTGGTCGGTAAACTGAACTTCGAGTTGTTCGCATGCTTCTGTTATATCTGCTGTGAAATCAGCCTCAGGAACATGCGGGCACAAAATTGGATAAATCGCATAAGAAGTATTAAATCCACCTTCAAACAAGTCGTCGGTATTCCACCACGACCCATCATAAACAGTGTATGCTGTAGATGGATATATGCTTGCAGCATCTCGTGCCTGAGCAACAAAAATACAGAATGTGTCTGAGATTGGTGTGTCGTAAAAAATTTGATATCCTACATAAAATTGATCGGGGACATTTACTTCTGTACTAAACGTAATCTCGTTATAAGCCATTTCGGTAAAGCTTCCGGTATCAAAATCTTCGGTATATAATACTGAACCCGGAACACCGCTATTGTCATCCCAAACTTTGCATCTTACAATTGGATTAGGAGTATTTGCTTGAGCAATTGCTACTCCCATAACTATGCCTGAAAGATTGTTGTGTAAAGGGTTGCTGTAGTATTCAGCATATTCATCCATATTGTAATCGTTTTGTCCTGTCATATAACCGCCAGCTAATGTGTAGTAAACCAGATTATCGTCAGTATAAATGTTTTCCATAGTGTCACATACTGTTTCTGCACTAATAACTGTAATGAAGTTGTATTTCGTTTCTGTGGCAGGACCATAGCTATTGCTTACGGTAAGGCTAACATCGTAAGTGCCGGGTTGTGCCCATGTTACAGTTGGGTGTTGGTCTTGAGATGTAGGTGGTGTTGCTTGCTCAAAAGTCCAATTCCAAGTATCAGGAACTCCTGTTGAAAGGTCAGTAAAAACCACAGGTTGTCCAACCATTACGGTAGTGGAAGATGCTGTGAAATTGGCTGTTGGTGCTCCTGTTGGTATATTTTCTGCATAAACATTTATTGTAAGATCGTAATCGTAATCAGTATCTGCTCCCAAAGCCATCCATGAACTTCCATTATTTGATATCCAGCACTTTCCGGTTTCTATTACTGCATTAGAACTATAATCTACAAAAGAAGCCTCGATAGGGATATTATATTCACTTGCGTTATAATATCTAACTCTTACATAATAATCACTACCTGAGGTAATAGGTATAGGTGTAGAAAGCTCAAAAGAATAATAACCAGGGAAAACACAAGATTGTCCACTTATTGAACCGAGAAGTCCTGAAAGAGTTGTCCCATTAAAATTTTCGTAAATGTCAAAGCTTATATTACTATTTGCATCAACAACATAGCTTCCCAAACTGGTAATAGTTTGATTTTCTTGAGCAGTGAACTTTATTAATCCATAATCGTCTCCATCGCCCCAGCCAAAACTTGAACACATACCAAGTTCGCCATAACCGTAAACAGAGCTCTCATTATTGTAGCCATTAGTAGATGGGAAATAAGCAACGGTAGATAAAGCTTCGGTATCTTCGTAAGAGATATAAAAATATCCGGCTTCTCCCCATGATGGTCCCCAAGAATTTCTAATAATCCATGCTCCGGGAGATGATGGAGTAGCTGCTGAACCGCCTGTAACCACTTTATTATCGTCCCAACCCACCAGTAATACGCCATGGTTTGTTCCTTCGGAGCCATTATAGTAATATGTGTAATTTGAATAACTCATATAATCATTATCGAAGAACATGCTTATATATATTGCTCCGTAATCTAAAATTGATTGTTTTATTAAATCGTTGCTATATCCGGAATCAGATTGTCCTGGTAAAAATCGAGCTTGATCAACATATGCAACTGGAGTGTAACCACTAACACAAGTTGGATTTGATGGTAAAGTGTATGGGTCATCCGATTCATCAATAGGTCCTGCTCGTCTTGCTAAGTATGCTGTTGAGAAGTAATAATGCCCTCCTTCGCTGGGTGTATTGTCAAAGCCATGGCAAGTGGCAAGATTCTGTTCCGATAAGTCTGCCTGAGCCAAGCCATTTTTTAGCCAGTGCGATTCCACTGCACCATAAGTAGCAAATGCCCAACATGCTCCTTCAAGACCTTGGTCTCGAACCGGTGACAACCATGATCCTCCATTTTCTGCTCTTAAATCATAAAGTTGGGCAAACTTTGGACTAGAACCATTGTTTCCCAAATTAGAAAAATTTAAGACTACAGGAGAGGGTATTTCTCCTAAAAAATAACCTTCTTCGGTTTGATAATTGATAATATTATTTGATTTTGCATACAAATAATTAGTGAAATCCGGATTTACTGGAGCAATCGACTGTCCATAAACACAAATGCTTGCAAATACCTGCAAAATAATTACTAAAAAAACAAATCTTTTCATAATAGTGGTTTTTAATAGTTATTTAAAAAAAGAGAAAGAGGCAATAATACCTCTTTCAATATTCTAATATTTAATTAAACTTTTAAATACATTTACATTATTAATATCTGAAATTTTGATAATATAATTCCCTACTGATAGTTCATTAAGATTAATTGAGATGCTTTTGGAATCTACAGATTGACACAAAACTAAGCTCCCAGTTGCATCCATTATTTCAATAAAGCTAATATCAATATCCGCAACAATGTTAATATAATCATTTACAGGATTTGGATATACAGAAATATTATTGGATTCAATATTGTCTATATCTACATTCCACCCAATAACAACCATACCTGTGTTTGAGCATCCATTCGCATCTTCAACCACAACAGAATATGTGTCAGGTAATACATCAACAATTGAAAGTCCTGTTTGAGAGTTCGACCACAAAATTGTGTACGGTTCTTCTCCACCTGTAACACTAATTGTTGCACTTCCATCTGCAATATCTTCGCCTGTTGCGTCAATTATTTCATCTATTGTAATTTCAGGAGATTCATAAACTGTGATATATTCCGTTTTAATTTCAGTTACAGTATTTTCACCGTCTGTAATTGCCAAAATTATTGTGAATGTTCCAGACGATTCAAATATATACTCCGGATTTTCTTCTGAAGAAGTTCCTCCGTTACCAAAGTTCCAAGTATAACCTGTAATTTCACCTTCGCTTAAATCCGTAAATTGAACAGTTAAAGGAGCACATCCTTCGGTTATATCTGCTTCAAAATCAGCAACAAATGGGTCTTCATATATTGTTGTTACTTCAATACAGGCTGCAGCTGAACAT
>JAQVPT010000069.1 GCA_028701945.1 Bacteroidales bacterium | reverse complement strand
CTTGCATCCTCATTAACAGCCTTAACATATTCTTTTAACGCAACAATTTCTTCTCTTTTTTGCTCGCCATATTTTGATTCTGCACGATTTTTATCATAATTTACAAGCCCCATTTTTGAATCTGGAAGATCTTTTACAAATTTATCTTTTGCAGCACTTGAGCTTCCAACCATTTTCACTAAATCGGGAGTAGCGATAATACCTTCAGCCACGATTTCAGGTTCAAAGTCTTGAGTCTTTTTGCCTTTAGTAGCAGAAATTCTAAGCTCGAGAGTAGATCTTCTCATTTCTGGAGTGTAATCAAATTTTTCAGTATAGCTGAAAGTGCCACCAGCTTTATAATTAATTACGTTTGCATTTCCGTCAATCTTTTCACCCTGAATATACACAGGAGTTAGAGCTTTTTCACCACCTTCATAAACTAAAGTTGGAGTAACAGTAGCTGTAACTTTTTTGTTAAAATATTTCTCAGGGAAATTTCCTTTAATGCTTACAGCAACTTCGCCACCGTGCATTTCAAGAACTTTAGGATTAACTGAATAATTAATATCATCAGCATTTTCAATCATTTTTTTCAATCCATTGCAATTAGATAATGTAAAAATCGCAGCAATAGAAAGAGCATAAATTAGGGTCTTTTTCATAATTTATTCATTTTATAATTTAACATTTTTTTCCTTTCACACGTAAAAATACGATAATGCAAAAATAATAATGATTTTGATAAAAAACAATACTATTCTAATACTTTTTACATTTTAAAACACAATTCTGTTAATCCCTTTCACATAATCGCCATCAAATATAGTATTTACAAGGCTTATGTAATCATCCTCATTATTAACAAAATCAAGTAAATTTGTGTCAACAACCAAAATTTTAAGTTCTTTTTGCTGTTTAAAGAACTTAAAGTATCCGTTTTCGATATTTTTCAGATAATCATAAGTGATATTTTGTTCATATTCTCGGCCTCTAATCTTAATGTTTTCCATCAATTTATCAACAGATTTATGCAAATATACATACAAATCGGGTTTCGGCAATGAGCCGTAAATAATATCAAATAATTGTCGATAAAGCCTGTATTCATCTTCTTGAAGCGTTGATGATGAAAAAATTAAAGATTTCATAAAAAAGTAGTCTGCTACTACTAATTCGCTAAACAGGTCAAAGTTATCAAGATTCTTTTTCAATTGGTTATATCTATCTGCCAAAAACGACAGCTCAAGGGGAAAAGAATATCGATCGGGATCTTTGTAAAACTTGGGCAAAAAAGGATTATCGGCAAACTGCTCTAAAATTATTTTAGCACTGCGTTGTTCAGCAATTTTTAGGCAAAGTGATGTTTTACCAGTCCCTATATTCCCCTCTATGACGAGATAGCGTAAATCCATAATTCAAAATAAATAAAATAAACCTTATAGAGTGGTATTATTTAATAAAAGATATTAACCGTAATTTTGTGATACTTTGATTAGTATTTGCTAAAACTGATAAACACCTCCTCATATCAAACACATTAGCCATAAAAAAAAACGCCAACAAAAATTGTTAGCGTTTAACATTATTAATAAATCCTAGTATTATGAATTTTTAAACTTTTTAAAAGATTCTATCATTTTTGGCATTACAGCAAAAGCATCTCCGACTATACCATAATCGGCATATTTAAAAATAGGAGCATCTTTGTCTTTATCAATAGCAACAATTACTTTTGAACCTGATACGCCTCCAATATGTTGAATTGCACCAGATATGCCAACTGCAATATAAAGATCAGGAGCAATAATTTTACCAGTTTGTCCGACATGTTCTTCGTGAGACCTCCAGCCTTCATCTGAAACTGGTCGTGAGCATGCAAGTCCAGCGTTTAACACAGTAGCTAAATCTTCAATAAGATTCCAATTATCGCCTGATTTTAATCCTCTACCACCAGAAACAACAATATTTGCTTCGGTCAAAATAACCTTTCCTGTAACAACATCAACTGATTCAATTTTTGTTTCTGCATTATATGCTGTCTGAGGAGTGTAGGGTTCAATATTAAGGCTTACAGGATTTTCTTTAATCGCACATGAGTTTGGATTAAGTGTTAATATTGCTTTATCTGATTTTACAGTAACGAGCTGAAACGCTGCTCCGTTGTATGCTTTTCGTTTAACAGTAATTGGTGCAAAAGACTCAGGAAGAGCTACAACACCACTAATAAGACCTGCTTTTAATCTAACAGATAAACGTGGAGCAATTGCTTTACCCATATTGGAGTGACTAAATAAAATAGTATCCGCATTTTCTTTTTCGGAAATTTCGGCGACAAGTTTTGTGTATTCACGGCTATCATGAGCGAGCCAGTTTTGGTCTGTAACCGAAACTATTTTTGTTGCACCGTATTTTGCTAATAGTGCGAGTTCTTGGTCATCGACATTTCCAACAGAAACTGCAACAACAGGTTTAGATGTCGCTGCTGCGATACTTTGTGCATATACAACTGCCTCTATGCTGTTTTTCTTGAGTTTTCCGTTTCTGTTTTCTGAAAAAACTATAATTGACATAACATTAATTTTTAAATTTTTAATTGTTTTTAAATCACATTAAATGACTTTTGCTTCACCATGTAGCAAATCGACCAATTTATCAGTTTCTTCGGGGTCGATAATTTTACAAGCTGCTTTTGGTTGAGGCAGATCAAATTTTTGGTACTCAATAAGAGTTTCTGTCTCAATAGCAGGAGAAACCTTGATAGGCTTCGTACGTGCCATCATAATCCCACGCATTGCAGCAATTCGCGGATTAATACAAATGCCTTTTTGAACAATTGCAACAAAAGGCGTTTTTACCGAAATCGTTTCCTTCCCGCCGTCAATTTCTCTTTTCAAGCTAATATTACCATCAGCTAATTCGAATGAAGTTACCGCCGAGACAGAATTGATATCCATAAATTCAGCTATCATACTACCAATAGCAGCATCATTAAAATCACTGGATTCTTTTCCTGCAAATACTATATCAAATTTTTCTTGTTTAGCGACTTCGGCAATTTGAGCTGCAATAAAATAAGCATCAACAGGATCGGCATCGATTCTAAAAGCATCGTCTGCGCCAATTGCAAGGGCTTTTCTGAGAGTTGGTTCCGCATCGGCTTTCCCTACATTAATAATTGATACTTTTTCGATTTTCCCATTAGATTGCTCTTTTATTTCAAGAGCTTTGGTCAATGCTAATTCATCCCATGGATTTATAACCCATTGAACTCCGTTTGTATCAAGATTTTTCATCTGCTCATCAAAACGGATCTTAGTGGTTGTATCTGGGACATTTCCAATACAAACTAAAATTTTCATAATAATTATTTTAATTTAACGTAAATTCATAAATAATCTGCAAAGATAATTTTAAAATTGGATCAATCCCAATTATCATTTCAATTTTATACGGGGCAAACGCATACTTTTCTTTTGTCATGATTTTTGGGCTGCAAACGCACCAAAAACACACGCCAAAAGAGATTCTTCAGCACGTTTTAACCCTTTACTTTCACTACGTTCAGTCAAAGATTAAAATAAATGAGTCTTTCAAACTCAAAAGTAATGCAAAATATTTGAAATTATTTTGACAAAAAAGTATGCCTTTGCTCTGTTTAGTTTAAATCTTTAAAGAGTAAACGAAAGTCTAATCTCATTATTACAATTATGGTTTCCAATGCTTACTTGTCTTCTGAAAAGGGCAAGATCCACATTTTTTTGGATTTTTGATAATTGAAGAAAGCCAGTATTTATAACCCACAGTAAATGTAAATGTGTTTGGCTGGTGCCCATAAATTACAGAAAGTGTAATATCATTGTTATCATTTAAAAACAAAGCATATTCAAGCTCTGCCATAATACCGAGTTTATATTCCCAATCGCCATTTGCACTCCACGAATTATCTGTAATATATCCAGGAATAGTACTCCACGAATCACGCCCATAAAGATTACCCCCCACACATATACTAAGTGAATTTCTCCATATTTGAATAATTCTTTGTTTGACTCCTAGATGTAAAAATATTGACGGTTTTGAAGCTGCATCCGAAAAGAAGCCAAACATTCCTCGCCATGCAAATGTATCGCTGCGTAAAAAATTTTCAAAAGATAAAATTAAACCCGGTTCAGCAATAAATATCCCATTTGCATCTATTCTGTTTTCGAATAAATGGCTGTTTTTTTCTTTAAAAGGATGCACGCCTAATCCAGACAGCTTTAATTGCAAAGTAGATTGCGACATCAACAAAGTGCTTGACATCATGACAATTATACAGGCAACTAATATTTTTAAAACGACATTTTTCATATTGCGATTTCAGTAATAGTATTGTTTATTAATAAACTATAAACCACTATAATTTATTTCAAAAATAAATATTATTTACTATCTTGAGGCATTAAAATACAAATATTTATCAAAACTAAGCTATTCATCTTCAAACTCTCACAAACATATATCTGACCAACAGAAGGTTATGAGCTTTTAATCAAATATGTAAACAAAGGAATAGTTCCTAATGTTTATTCAGAAACCCATCGATTAAGTCTTTGCGACCTGCACTTTTGAGACTTTGAATTATTCTTTTACGATTTTCAGGTTTATACCAAAAGAAATAGCTTAGCTGCTTTTCTTTTTGGATTTTGTCTTTTGCGACATAGACTTTTTGTCCAGAATAAGGGTTAATTCCAGTGTAGAACATAACAGTAGCCAAAGTCATAGGCGTTGGAGTAAAAGCCTGAACTTGTTCAAGTTTAAAGCCCATATTTTTTGTTTCGATAGCGAGTTCTGCCATATCGTACTCTGTACATCCTGGATGTCCTGATATAAAATAAGGTATCAACTGTTGATTTAAATCGAATTTTTGATTTATTTGACGAAATAATTGCTCAAAATCTCTAAATTGCCCAAAATTCATTTTTCGCATTAACTTTAGCACTTTAGTAGAGCTATGTTCGGGTGCAACTTTTAATCTACCAGACACAAACCTCGATATTAATAATTCAAGATACCTTCTATTATCCTTATCTGTCTCTCGATTATTAGTTTTGTGCATTGCCAAATCATATCGAATACCGCTTCCGATACTTATTTTATTAATCCCTTCAATTTTTGCAGCATCAGTATAAAGCTCTGAAAGTAGTTTATGAGAAGTGTCCAAATTTTTACAAACAACAGGAAAAACACAAGATGGCTTTGTACATTTGTCACAGATTTTAAGGTCAATCCCTTTCATTTTGTACATATTTGCAGAAGGTCCGCCTATATCAGTAATGTGTCCTTTAAAATCGGGCATTTTAGCTATTTGCTGTAACTCATTTAGTATAGATTTTTGCGACCTGCTGCTTATATGTTTTCCCTGATGAGCCGAAATAGTACAAAAACTACATCCACCAAAACAGCCACGGTGCATTGTAACAGAATCTTTAATCATTTCGTAAGCAGGAATAGTTTTTTTTGTAGCATATCTAGGATGTGGCAATCGAGTATATCCGAGCGAATATATCTTATCCATTTCGTCTTCTAATAAAACAGAATTTGTAGGATTAACGACAAGACGCTTGTTTTTCAAATCCTGAATTATTCGGCGATTTGAAGTTGAATTAGATTCTTTTTCAATTTGAACAAAATTTGATGCGTGTTTTAGTTTATCTGCCAAAACTTCCTTATATGAAAAAAGTTTAACATCATTTTCAATTTCGTCACTTTTATCGCTAAGATAAGCTATTTGTTTAATATTTAAGCAATTATAGATAGAGCCAGAAGCATTAAGCTCCTTCGCAATTTCGACAATTGCTTTTTCACCCATCCCGTAAACAAGCAAGTTAGCATTAGAGGTTTCGAGCACTGACGAAAAAAGTTTATTACTCCAATAATCATAGTGTACAAATCGTCTCATAGAGGCTTCGACCCCACCAATAACAACAGGCACATCTGGGAATAATTGTTTCAATATTTTTGAATATACTTCGGTAGCATAATCGGGTCGTTTACCTATTTCACCTCCTGGAGTATATGCGTCTTCAGAGCGTTTGCGTTTTCCAGCCGTATAATGATTAAGCATTGAATCCATATTTCCGGCAGCAACACCAAAAAATAAACGAGGTTTTCCAAATTTTTTAAAATCTCGTAGGTCATCTTGCCAATTAGGTTGAGGGATAACCGCAACACGGAATCCAGAATCATATAAATATCTTGCAATAACAGCTGTTCCAAAAGAAGGATGATCAACAAATGCATCACCAGAAATAAGGATTATATCAATATAATCCCACCCTGTTAATTTCAATTCTTTAATTGTAGTTGGAAAGATTGTTGCTAAATTATTTTCAGCCGAGTTTACCACCCTGTGTATGGATCAGAAAACATTGAATTTCCAAAAGGTCTAATACTACGACTCTCAAATCCGCCAAAAGGCATATTACCATAAGTAGGATTGTAATAGCGACCATTATTTACAACAAACTCAGCAGAAATAAATGAATTTTCACCAACTTTATAATCAAATCCAAAAGAACCAAAAGCCAATCTGGTATTAGAGTTATTCATTGGGCTAACATCAAAAGCTGCTGTTGATCGAATACGCAATTTATCGTTAACCATATATTCACCTCGTGCAAACATATAATAGCTCATCATCTTATTGTCCATAAATGAATTAGTTGTACCTTCGTTCAACACGAATGATGGAATTGTAGTTGAAGTCATCATCGTACCAACAGAAAAAGAAAATTTATTGTTTAAACGATAATTCACTTCAGGTGCAGCATACGAACTAAGCATTCCGCCGTACGAACTTGAGAACATTGTTCCGGCACTAAATCGCACACCTAAACGGTTAGCATCAAATAAAGGAGACTCTGAAATACTATATGATGTATCGGGATTAATTAATATTCCTTCATCACCAAAATAAGTTTCATTTTCCTGAGCATTGGCAAATACTCCAGCAAAAGCAAACATTAATATTAAAAACAAATACCTCATTTTCATATTTTTTGTAAAGATACAATATTTAATAATAAAAATAAAAAATCCATCAAACAAATTATTTAAACTCGTATTTTTTGTGATTTTGTGATTTTGTGGGACTGAGATTCTGTGATCCAGTGATTCTGTGATCCTGTGATTTTGTGATCTGTAATCTGTATAAGCAAGTTCTAAACGCCAAATTATCAATAAGCCAAGCAAAATAAAAATAAAAATTAACTCAATAAAACTAAAAAAAACTTGCACACCCTCGAAAAAAAACTCACTTTTGCGAAATAAAAAGACATACAACGTGAAAATATCAATTATTTTTCTGCTAATTATACTTCCATTTACAGCGATTATAGCTCAAGAAAACAGTACCGACTCAATTTATAGGAATGCTGTGGACACTGTAAAAAGTACTGAGTTTGATATTGTTCTTTTCGATAATAATACATGGGAATATCTAAACCGAGACAGTGTAATTGCTTTAATTCATCTGAGAGATTCTATATGTGCTTATTCATACATTTTGAGCGAAAAACTTTATACTCCGGACAGTCTGATAGTTTTTTCAGAGAAATGGGATACGGTAAATATTTTTGCTTATGGTAATATCGATTATAAACGTGCGTTAGACACATTTGCAATTCCTATATTAGTTGGCGATACAGGTAAATTTGTGATTCCTGTCCCTGGATATAAACAATCTGGTTTTGGTTGGCGTTGGGGACAAATGCACAACGGTATCGATCTTGATTTAAAAACTGGAGATACTGTAGTGTCAGTATTTGATGGAGTTGTTCGTTTTGCTGGCTGGAATAACGGAGGTTATGGGAATTTGGTGATTGTTAGGCACTTTAATGGACTTGAAACTTATTATGCACATTTAAGTTCTTTAAACTGCACAGACAATCAACGTGTATGTTCAGGAGAATGTATCGGATATGGTGGTCGCACAGGAAGAGCCTATGGTCCACACTTACATTTTGAAATACGCTTTAAAGATAATCCCTTTGACCCAGAATGGTTGGTAGATTTTGAATCAAAAGATCTTAAAACAGACATTTTATATCTTATGCCCGAAAAGTTTGGACATGTTAAAGAACTTGCTGGGGCAAATTACCATGTTGTCAGTAGTGGAGATTCGCTCTGGGGAATATCAAGAAGATATGGAGTATCAATCAATTATGTATGCTCGCTAAACGGAATTACAGAAAACACAACATTAAATATTGGGCAGAAACTACGGGTTAGATAATGGTTTTGTTGTGGTTTAAAATGCGGTTAAAAAGCAACCGCAAGGGACGCAAAAAAGAGGAAAACGCAAAGGACGCAAAGAAGAGGAAACCACAAGGGACACAAGGGAAAAGAGGAAACCACTAAGGACGCGAAGAAAAGGAAATCGCAGAGAACCGCAAGGAAAAAGATTAAATACGTGGTAAAAAAAGAGACACTATTCCGTGAAGTGTATAACCAAAATAAACTTTATCAAATCTACATTTTTTCTATTTTATAAACGCTCAATGTTCAGTCTCATTGGCTTTCCGTTTTCATCAACAGCTGCCATTACAAAAATCGCATTTGAGTGTTCTCTATTTTGAATTTTGTCCATAATTGTTGCCACTATCCGAATTTCGATAGAAGCGCCTCTTACTTTTAAAACTTCAACTTCTAATTTTAGTTTATCTCCAAATTTAGCAGGTTGCAGGAAATTGACCTCTCGTATTTGGACAGTAACAGCAGATTTGCCAATAATTTTTACAGAAAAATCATAAGCCAACCAATCCATCCATCTAAGTAATTCGCCTCCAAATAATGTTTTATTAACATTAAGACTGTCTTCCTCAACAGTTTTTATTATTGATGTTTTATTTTGATAAGCCATAAATCTTTAAATTTCGATGTTTTGTGAAATATCTTGCGATGTTAATATTTTTTTTGCAAAAATAGTAAAATAAATTTGGATAATGAACATATGTTCACTATCTTTGCATTAAATAAATACATAAATAACATGTCACCACGTCGAAAAAGGATGAGAAAAATATTCGGACCGCCTGCAATTAAATCCTTGCAGCCACGAAGAAGAGGTGGTGGCAGTATAAGTTCTGAACCAGTTATTTTATTGCTTGAGGAATATGAAGCCATTAAATTATGTGATTACGATTTAATGACACATCAAGAAGCCTCTGAAATAATGGGAGTTTCTCGACCAACATTTACAAGAATTTATGCAGCAGCAAGACGTAAAGTAGCACTTTCGCTTGTTGAGATTAAAACGATACTTATAGAAGGTGGGAAAGTATATTACGACAGTGAATGGTGCGAATGTAATGATTGTGGATGCAGTTTTAATCATTCTGACATAAGTTCACAACCAGATATTTGCCCATTATGTAGTAGTAAAAATGTCAAAACTTGTTTGCCCACTCGTGAGGATGATAACTTGTGCGAATGTCCAGATTGTAACGCAAAGTTTACTTTATTAGATGATGCAAATTGTATCAATAAACTTTGTCCTTTTTGTGGTGCTGAAATTTGTAGAACTGTTTCAAAATAAATAATAAAATACTAACTAATAAAAACAATAAAACATGAAAGTAGCTATTACATCAACAGGAGATAATTTAGAATCGAAGATTGACCCTCGTTTTGGGCGATGTGCATTCTTTGTTATCTATGACACAGAAACCAAGTCAACAGAGTTTTTACTTAATCCTAACAAAAACGCAAGTAACGGAGCAGGACCTGCTTCAGTACAAATGGTTGCTGATAAAGGAGCGAAGAAAATTGTCTCTGGTGAATTTGGAATGAAAATAAAATCTATGCTTGACGGTTTAGAAATTCAGATGATTGTAATTAAAGATCATCAAAAAACTGTAAAAAGCATAATAGATATGTTAAAATAATTATTAATTAAATTAGGAGGTTAATATGCCAAATTTAGATCAATCAGGTCCTGAAGGACAAGGTGCCTTGACAGGACGAAAAATGGGTAAATGCTCAGGAAGCACTCCAGAAAACACAGAAAATACAGAATTAGGACGCGGACTCGGTCGTGGAAACGGTCGTGGTTTGGGCAAGGGTACTGGTCGCGGTTTAGGTCGCGGTGCTGGTCGTGGTGCTGGTCGCCGAAGTAATAACACAGGAGTTTAATTTAAAAGTTTTTTACCTGCACATAGGCAGCGAGTTGTTTAGTGTTTGCTAATATCTCGCTTGCCTTTTTGCTTAAATTTAATAATATATGAATAGAATTATTGCACTTCCAATGGAAAATGGCAAATTATGCGAACATTTTGGTCATTGTCAGTATTTTGCACTTGTGAAAATCGAAGATGAGAAAATAATTGACATTAAAGAAGAAATACCACCAGAGCACGTACCAGGTTTATATCCAAAATGGGTAGCAAGCTTTGGAGTAACTGATGTTATTGCTGGTGGTATGGGACAAAAAGCCATAGACTTGTTTAACGAACAAAACATAAATGCTTTTGTAGGAGCACCAATTAAAGGGGCTAAAGAATTAGTCGAAGATTTTATCGGTAATAAATTGTCGCTCTCAGCAAATTACTGCAATCACGATCATGGAAGCGGACATGAACATGGCAACTGCAATCACTAATAATAAGCTAAAAGATCCAAGATGTGTCGATTGTTTTCGCCGCTCATATTTTAGACTTTTTAAAAAATATAAAATATCTGAAACACTTCAGACTGATTTTTTAAAAAGATTTGATGCTATTATTCAAGATTCAGAGGGTTTGTCTTCACCAGAAATTCAACGAGAGCTTACTAAAGAATTTCATATTTTAATAGGAGTTGACGACCCTTTTTTGGAAGAAAAAAGAGAAAGTAATGTCCAAGCATTAAAAATATTTGAACGGTGGGAACCTGTGGTATTTGAAGAAATAGATTCTTTTAAAACTACTTTGCGACTAGCAATAGCTGGAAACATTATGGATTATGGAGCTTCAGATCATTTCGACATTGATTCCGTAATCATAAAAGTTTTACATGCCGACTTTGCTATCGATCATTCGTGTTTATTAAAAGAAAAAATTGAGCAAGCTAAGAACATCTTATATCTTGGCGACAATGCAGGAGAAATCGTATTCGACCGACTTTTTATTAAATCAAACATGTCGGATAAAGTTACCTACGTGGTTAAAGGTGGACCTGTGTTAAATGATGTTACATTGATTGATGCTGAGGCGGTTGGAATGACAAAAAATGCAAAGGTAATCACTAATGGTTATGATGCACCCTCAACTGTATTAGAAAAATGCAGTCCTGAGTTTATTGATCACTATAACAAAGCAGACCTTATTATCTCAAAAGGGCAAGGCAATCTTGAAGGATTAATAAACGAAAAGGATCCCAGAATATTTTTTCTGCTTATGGTCAAATGTGATGTGATTTCAGATTTATTAGGAGTAGAAAAAGAAAGTTTTATAGTATATAATGGAGGAATTGATATTGAAAAATAAAAATATTAAAATAGCTATCGCAAGCGGTAAAGGCGGAACAGGAAAAACATTGTTGTCAACTTCACTATTTAGTGTACTCAAGAATAATTATGATAATGTTTGTCTTGTTGACTGTGATGCAGAAGAACCCAATTCGGGCATATTCTTAAATAAGGAGCTTATAAGCACTGATATTGTTACTCAGAGAGTTCCTGTAATTGATACAGACAAATGCACTTATTGTGGTAAATGTCACGATTATTGTTCGTATAATGCAATTTTTATTCTCCCACCTTACAAAATAATTAGAGTTATTAATGAATTATGTCATGGCTGTGGAGCTTGCACAGTTGCATGTGAATTTGGTGCATTAACTGAAATAGATTATGAGCAAGGAACAGTCTCTGAATATAAAATCAAAGATACTCAAAGTCGATTTGTTGAATCGAGAATGAAAGTTGGAGTTATGTCTCCTGTTGATGTTATAAAAGCTGGCTTAAAAAAAGGAGGTGATAAAGGTATTGTAATCTATGATGCACCTCCAGGAACTTCGTGTCCCTTTATCCATACAGTTACAAAAGTCGATTTTGTTGTGCTAATAACTGAGCCTACGCCTTTTGGATTAAGTGACTTAAAGCAATCTGTTGAAACACTCAAAACTATGGATAAAAACTATGGAGTTGTGATTAACAGAGCAGGCTTGGGCAATGATGATGTATATGCTTATCTCAAAGAGAACAATATTCCACTGCTTATAGAAATACCATTCGACAGAGAGATAGCAAACCATTATTCAAAGGCAGAAATTGCTTCGGAATATATGCCCGATTTTAGTGATAAATTAAACAATATGTTTGAAAAAATAATAAAGGAACATGGAAATAGCAGTAATTAGTGGAAAAGGTGGTACCGGAAAGAGTTGTATTAGTGCAGCTTTTGCAAGTATGTTCGCAAATACCATGCTTGTAGATTGTGATGTAGATGCTGCAAATTTACATTTACTATTTAACCCAGAAATTGAGAATGAAGAAGTATTTATTGGTGCTGAGAGTGCAGTAATAGATTACGATAAATGTACAAATTGTGGCTTGTGTGCAGAATATTGTCGCTTCGATGCAATATCTTTTGTCGATAAGATAATTACAATTAATGAAGTGTTTTGTGATGGCTGCCGATTATGTTCAAGAATTTGTCCCGAAGAGGCAATTAGCATGGTCGAAAGCGATAAAAGTCGTTTATATTCAGGCAATTATCGTTATGGTAAAATGGTTTACGGAATACTTGGTCCAGGTGAAGAAAACTCAGGTCGATTAGTAAATCTAGTTCGAGATAAAGCAAAAGAAATTGCCGAAAAAGAAGGGATAGATACAATTATAATTGATGGACCTCCAGGGATTGGTTGTCCAGTAATATCAACAGTTACTGGAGTTGATCATG
>JAQVPT010000068.1 GCA_028701945.1 Bacteroidales bacterium | reverse complement strand
CAATCGTTTATATTAATGTACTTCTTAGCATAGGTGTTGATGAGTATTACTCGAAAATAAATATTTATCCTAATCCAGCAACTAAGTTCATCAATATTGTACAAGAGAATACAGACTTTGAACAACTTACGGTTTACGACATTACTGGTAGAATTGTAATACAGAAAAGTTTAAATAATTCAAGTACAAGTTTAGATATTAGTAATTTACCATCTGGAGTGTATTTGATTTCATTAAAAACAGTAAATTCGAGTATAGAAAAGAGGGTTAAATTTGTGAAAAAATAATCAATTGATCGAAGATTAGATTACCGTACATTATTTCAGTTTCGAGTAACTCGAAGCTGAGAATGTATGATACGGGTTAAATTTGCAAAAAAACATGATGATTATTATTGTGCAAACTGAGTAACTCTGTTCTTCTACGAGATTACGCATTGCATAGCTTCGCTCAATACAATGCGTGAGGGCTTTGCCGTTGTTTGGCATTCCATAAGGAAGCAAACTGAACAATTAATCTCTGGGCTTTGAGTAGTACCAATATAATCACAACCGTTAGCTCACGAGCTTGCGAGTAAAACACCCGATATAAATTGATTATTTTACGCATTTGCTTCGTTAAAAAATATTGACGTAACTATTGCTATGTAGCAATTTTTTGCCTTGCATATGCAAAAAATAATTACAACATCCAATAGGATATTTTGTAATTGAATTGGTATAAGGCCAAAGATTGTGAACTAATAAACCGTTTACTTCGCTCTTTCTACGTAATCTTTTGTTCTAGTATCGACTTTAATCTTTTCTCCAATTTCAATAAAAAGTGGAACCATAATTGTTGAGCCTGTTTCAACTGTAGCTGCTTTTAATGCGTTTGTAGAAGTGTCTCCTTTTAAACCTGGTTCGGTATAAGTAACTTCAACAACAACAAACAGAGGTAATTCGCAAGTTAGTGGAGTTTCGTTTTGTGTATGAAACACAATTTCAACATCTTGACCTTCTTTAAGAAATTCCACACCTTCAATCAAATCTGCTTGTAAGGATACTTGCTCGAAAGTTTCCATGTGCATAAAATTATAACCCAAATCATCTTTATATAAAAATTGATAGGGTCTTCTTTCGATACGAATAATATCAATTTTTGCTCCTGAGTTAAAAGTATTTTCAAGAATTCGTCCATTTTCAAGGTTTTTAAGCTTTGTACGAACAAATGCACCACCTTTTCCGGGTTTAACATGTTGAAAATATACTACTTGGTAGGGTTTTCCGTTATATTCGATAGTAAGTCCGTTTTTTATATCTGCGGTTGAAGCCATATATAATTATTTATTAATTTAGTGCAAAAATAACAATATCAATCATATTGTGAAAAAAACAGAAAATAAAAAACAAAAAAAAGTGTCATTTGCAGATTTTAATAATTGTTTGTTGATAAATTCCGATAATTATTATCGTTGTTTTTTAATAAACCTTATCTTTGTACATTGAGCAAAATAATATTTTTATAAGATAAAGTTATGAATTACAAACAAATAATCAGTTTAATTTCAGTATCAATATTAGTATTTGGTGCTACTTTGTTATCTGCGCAAAACACAAAAAAGAGTAAAGCAAACCTTGATGCTGCCTTTGTAGCATCCTCTTATAGTATTACTGCTGGCGAGTGTGTCGATTTTACAGATATGAGTGTTGGCAATCCATCTTTTTGGCAATGGAGCTTTCCTGGAGCTCAAACGGTATCGTCAAATACTCAAAACCCAACTGGCATTTGTTACTACTATGCTGGTGTTTATGACGTAATTCTTGAAGTTCAAAACGGAACCGATATTGACACTGAAGTTATTGAAGGTTGTATTACAGTGATAGAAAATACTGAAATCCCTATAGCGGATTTTTTTGCTAATTATACGACTATTCCAGCTGGCGGGACGGTAAGGTTTACCGATTTATCGCAAAACGGACCTTTTGCTACGTATGCTTGGGCTTTTGAAGGTGGGATTCCAAATACGTCTATCAAAGAAATTCCTATTCCAATTGCATACACAACAGTAGGAACTTATAAAGTTGAATTGCGAGTTGAGAACGAAGAAGGTGTGCAAGATGACGAAGTTAAATTAAATTATATAAAAGTTATTCCTGCTGCTACTATTCAACCAACGGCAGACTTTATGGCAGACAGAGTCTATATTGCCCCTGGAGATTTTATTAATTTTGCTGACATGAGTATAGGAAACCCTTATATTTGGAAATGGTTTTTTGAAGGAGCAGAACCAACAAGCTCAAGAATTAAAGATCCGCAAAGTGTCTTATATCCAATGCCTGGAACTTACGATGTAGAATTGATAGTTGAAAGTAATATGGGGATAGATACTATCCGAAAGTACGATTATATTGTTGTTGCTGAAACGGACCCATGTGTTGCACGACCAATTCCAGGATTTAGTGCATCGCAAAGGTTAATAAAAGCTGGTACAACAGTTTATTTTGAAGATGAATCAAGTAACACTCCGACAACTTGGAATTGGTTTTTTCCTGGAGGATACCCAACATATTCTGCCGTGTCAAATGTTATTAATGGAGTTGAATATAATACTTCAGGATTTTTTGATGTCTCACTTTCGGTAAATAACGCTTGTGGTTCAGATTATGTTTATAAAGAAGATTATATATTGGTTTTTTCGGGACCAATAAATGAGTACTGTGATACTATCTCAAATATTCACCCAGACGAATTAACTGGCTCACAACCTGTTAATGGTACATGGGGTGAAATTGGTGGGCACAACGGTCAAAAATCAAGAATATATGCCGATAGGTTTGACCAATACTCATTTGAGCAAATAGACGGTCTTATTATTCCGGTTACAGTCTCAGAAAACGCAAGATATGATTCGAAGGTTACATTTTATGTCTGGAATGGAAATACAATGTATCCCACAGAGATATTATACGAAAAAGACATATTTCTAAGAGACATACCATCGAATTTTCATTACTCACTTGACTTTGAAACTCCCGTTGTTGTTGAAGGTCCATTTTTTGTTGGATATAAAATAAATTATGTTGATACAGACGGGGACGGTATTAGTGATGATGAATTTGCTGTAAGTATCGCATTAAATAGAACCTACTCAAGCGCTATAAATACTCTTTATGTTCAGACAAATAATGTTTGGAACACTGCTTTCGAGAGGTTTGGCATAAAAACATCGAGTGCAATAAAACCAGTAACTTGTCTTGTTGATGTGGAGACTTTCGAAAGCGAAAATAATATCGAAATTTATCCTAATCCTGCTTCAAACTCTATTTATATTAGCACTGGAGATTTAGAATACGGAAAAGATGTCCATTACCAGCTTATCGACCAAACAGGCAGAATCATTTTATCGCATGAAACTAAAACTGGTTTTGAAGAAATAAATATTAATATTAGCAGTTATCCTACTGGCCTTTATTTTGTTAATATGATTATTGGTAATAATAAAGTTACTAAAAAAATACTTATTAACAGATAAAATTGAGACAGGCATAAGTTTATGACTAATCCACAAATAGAGATATACACAGACGGAGCAGCAAGAGGAAACCCAGGACCTGGTGGTTATGGCATTGTGATGATGTCGGGCAATTATCGAAAAGAATTAAGCGAAGGGTTTCGTAAAACAACCAATAATCGTATGGAATTGCTTGCCGTTATTGTTGCTTTAGAAACACTAAAAGTTGAAAATTCTAATGTAACAGTATATACTGATTCAAAATACGTTTCCGAAGCTGTAAATCAAGATTGGATTAGCACGTGGATCAAAAAGAATTTTAAAAAAGTAAAAAATCCGGATCTTTGGAAACGTTTTATTAATATCTATAAATTACATAATGTGAAATTCGTCTGGGTAAAAGGACATTCTGATAACGAAGGAAATAATCGTTGCGACTACTTAGCAGTGGAAGCCTCAAAAAAAACGAATCTACTAATTGACCATTTTTATGAAACAATTAATCAGGAAGAAAATAAATTGCTTTAAGAATTTAGAAAGGACTAATTACAGCTATCAACAAATTCACAATATTTTGTTAAAAAAAATATAATGTATTATTAACTTGCGAAGCAATTTTTCAGTATTTTGTCAGATTATTAAAAAACTATTATAATGAGCAGATTTATAACAATTTTTTCAGTATTATTTTTCAGTATTTTTGTTTCTAGTTCTATTAGTGTTTTTGCACAAGCACCTCAAATAACAGGACAACCATCTCAAATACTTGAATGTGTTGGAACAGAGGCAATACTAAAAGTGGTTGTTACAGGTGCTGAACCATTTACTTACCAGTGGTATCAGGATGGAAATCCCTTGAGCATCAACGCTAGCGAGATTTCTTTTGCCTCTTTGACATCAGGTGATAGCGGAGAGTATTACTGTAATATCTCGAATGCGGACGGAAACATTAATTCCGAACTCATTCCTGTTATAGTTGTAGAAAGTGCCCCTGTTATAAATTCTGTAATCACCCAAAACGATCTTGTTTGTTTAGGAACCGATAATCGTATCGAAGTTGATTATACTGGGCAAAACTCTCATGTAACTTGGTATCTTCAAAGTTCTATTGTAGGATATACATATTCGTTTAATATTACAACTGCTCAGTTATCTGATGAGGGTTCATATTATTGTGTAGTAGAAAATGCCTGCGGAGATGCAACTTCAAATAGTGTAAGTATCGACATAGTAAGTCCAGTAAATATTGTTACGCAACCAACTACTCAAGTTATTTGCCTCGGTGAAGATGCTCAGTTTACTCCAGTGACAGAAGGAGATTATCTTAACTATTTGTGGCTTGCAGGTGGTGAGATGATTGTGGGACAAACAAATTCAACATTAACAATTAGTGCACCTACAAATCCACATCAAGTTGGGTATAATTTCGTAGCATATAATGTTTGTAATAGCGACACAAGCAACGTAGTTTTTGTAAGTGTAAAGACATTACCTCTCATTAGTGCCAGCCCTAATGACCATCAAGTATGCCTTGGAGAGAGCGTAACGCTTAATGCAACTGCAACTGCAAATTCGCCAATCACATATCAGTGGTATGACGAAGATAATCAAATAATTGACGGAGCAACTTCAACAAGCCTCGATATTGAATTAGCAGCAAATGATATTGCTCATTATTATTGTGTATTTTCGAATATGTGCGGAACCGTTAATTCCGATACTGCTGAAATAATTACTCGTATGCCACCCGAAATTACGCAACAACCAGTTGGTGGAGTTTTTTGTGTAGGAGATGATGTCTCCATGAGTGTAAAAGCAGTGGGTGCTACTCCTATTTACTACCAATGGTTGTTTAACGAGATTAATGTTTCTGGATCTAATATTTCAGGTGGCGAAACACCCATTATTGGAATTTCTTCAATAACTCAGGCACAAGAAGGTACTTATACTTGCCATGTCAATAATTCATGTGGATTTACAATATCTGACGAAGCCATAGTTACTGTAAATACACCACCTTTAGTTACAGAACAACCCGAAGACATTGAATTATGTGCAGAAGAAGAACTGTCAATCACATTTAATCATTCGGGTACACAACCAATTACATTTGAATGGATGATGTTGGGATCGGAAAACCCAATAGGAACAGAAGCCGATTATTATAGTGCCTCTGCTGAAGCTGCAAACTCAGGAGCTTACTATTGTTTGTTGTCTAATGCTTGTGCTGTGGTTTCAACAGATACAATTGAAGTAGAAATACTTGCCTTACCACAAATTACAACACATCCAGACGATGAGTCGGTTTGCGTAGGAGAATATGCCTCAATGGAAGTTGAAGCCGAAGGTGCTGAACCTTTAGTTTTCTTATGGTATCGAAATGCTTCAGCAGCATCGGGACAAACAAATAGCTTATTAGAATATTCACCAGCTCAGGTTAATCAAAGCGGAGAGTATTTTTGCCGTGTAACTAATGGTTGTGGATATGATGATTCTGGAACTGCAATACTCACAATAGGAACAGAGCCGGCAATTACATGGCATCCAGTAGCGCAAACTATATGTGCAAACGACACGCTTAGTCTAAGAATGGATGCACAGGGAGAGAACTACACGCTTCAATGGTATTTTAACGGCACTCCACTACCTGGAGAAAACGATACCGCTTTAAATATTATTAATGTTAGCGTCTCAATGGCAGGAATGTATTATTGTTCTGCATTTAACACTTGTGCAATTGCTAATTCCGACACAGTTGAGGTTGTTATTCATCCAGCTCCTGATATGAGTCTTGGTAATGATATAGATTTATGTGCAGGCGAAACTATTTCTATTGGTCCTTTTGGCGATTACACTCATTATACTTGGAACAATGGATTAAGTAATACTCCCAATTTGGATGTACATCTGCCTGGAACTTATATATTGGAAGTTACAGGAGAAAATTCATGTAAAAATCGAGATACCTTAATCGTTGCATATCATCCATATCATCAAATATTGTTTGACGATACCGAAATTATTTCTTGTGGTCCTTATGTTTTAGATGCAGGAGAAGGTGGATACGGATACACGTGGAATACTGGTCCTGTCCAAACTACTTCCTCAATTGTAATAACAGAACCAGGCACTTATTCGGTAACAGTTACAGGTGATGCTTATGGTTGCTCAACTAATCAGGCTGCGTATGTGGATATTCGTGAACCTGTTAGTATTAATTTAGGAGAAGACAAAGTCGTTCCAGTAAGTTCTTATGTAGATATTGGAATTGAAGGAGAATTTGCTCAATATATTTGGAATACAGATTATACTGGCCCCATACTTACGGTTTATGGGTCGAATTATGGCTTAGGAGAACACGAATTTTGGCTTACAGTAATTGCCCAAAATGAGTGCATGGCAAGCGACACAATAACAGTCGTATTTTGGGATGACTTAGGAGTTGAGGACGCAAAAAACGCTGATGATATTTTGATCTATCCGAACCCCGCAAAAGACTATTTGACAATCTCCGACATATCAAATAATATCGAAAATATCGAAATAATTAGTGTTACAGGTCAAGTAATAAAATCATTTTCAGTAAATAGTAATGAAATAACGTTAAATCTTACTAATTTTGCCGAAGGAATTTATTTTGTGAAGCTAAAAAGAAACAACGAAATACTAACGAAAAAAATTATTATTCGTTAATTATGGCAAAAAAATCAAATATCAAATCTAAAATCAGAGGTGCTTACGTTACATCTATGATAAGTATTTCATTAGTACTTCTTTTGCTGGGTATAGTCGGATTATTGATTTTAAATGCTCAGGTGCTTTCGCAATACGTTAAGGAAAACTTATGTTTTTCATTAATAATTAAAAATGATGTGAAAGAACCTGATATTAAACAATATCAAAAAACTCTTGACACATATAATTATATTAAATCAACAGAGTATATAACAAAAGATGAGGCTGCGGCTTCATTACAAGATGAGCTTGGAGAAGATTTTTTGGAAACTTTAGGCTATAATCCATTATCACCAACTATTAATGTTTATCTTAATTCTAATTATGCTAATCCAGACAGTATAAAAATGTTAGAAACTTTTTTCTTGGCTGATACAAGTTTGGTTTCAGAAGTTTCGTATCAACAAAATCTTGTACATCTAATAAATGATAATGTTCGTAAAATAAGCGTTATATTTTTGTTTTTTAGTATTGCATTATTTCTTATATCTTTTGCTTTGCTTAACAACACGATACGCTTGATGATTTACTCTAAAAGATTTATTATTAACACCATGAAACTTATTGGAGCAAAAAAGAATTTTATTCGTAAGCCATTCTTAATAACAGGAGCATTACAAGGCTTTTTTAGCTCACTTATAGCAATCTCTGTGTTGGCAGTCATTGTTTACTTTATGAATGACCAATTAGGTGATATGCTTAGTCTTATCGATTATAAAACTCTTGGTCTGCTGTTTCTTATAGTTATGCTTCTCGGGATATTATTATCATTAGTTTCTACATATTTTTCTATTAACAAATATTTAAGATTAAAATCTTCTAATTTATATTATTAAGATGGACAAAAACGCTAAAGAAGTAAACGTTGCCGAGGATCAAAAAGGCTTTGTACTCGAAAAGAAAAATTATATTTTAATAGGTGTCGGGTTTTTATTATTAATTATAGGTTTTATTCTTTTATCTGGTGGTAAAAGTTCAGACCCTGCTGTATATAACCCTGAGATATTTAGTTTTAGGCGAATAACACTTGCTCCAATTGTAATCTTATTGGGCTTTATTACTGAGATTTTTGCAATAGTTTGGAAACCTAAAAAGTAAATTATAATGGAGTGGTTTGAAGCTTTAATTCTTGGGTTAATCCAGGGATTAACTGAGTTTTTGCCTGTTAGCAGCAGTGCACATCTTGAAATAGGCAAAACTTTATTTGGAATAAACGGAGAAAATAATCTTTATTTTAGTATTCTCGTTCATGGTGCAACTGTTTTAAGTACAATTGTCGTTTTTCGTAAAGATATATTAAACCTAATTCAAGGCGGACTAAAATTCAAGTATAACGAAGAAACTGACTATATTCTTAAAATTGCTGTATCAATGATACCTGTGATGATTGTAGGTTTGTTTTTTAAAGATCAAGTCGAAAGTCTTTTTGGTGGAGATAATATGGTTTTAGTTGGCGTAATGCTTTTAGTTACTGCACTTATATTATCATTTACTTTCTTTTTTAAGCGGAATAATACACGAAAAATAAGCTATGTAGATGCTATTATTATTGGTACTGCCCAAGCATTTGCCGTTCTCCCTGGTATCTCACGTTCTGGGTCAACAATCGCTACTGGTTTGCTTTTAGGAAACAAAAAGACAGATATTGCAAGATTTTCGTTTTTGATGGTTCTAGTTCCTATTTTGGGCGAAAATTTTCTTGATATTATTGGAGGTGAATTTAGTGGTGCCGGATTACCTGTTTCTGCAATGCTAATTGGTTTTTTTAGTGCTTTCATTTCAGGATTATTAGCATGCACAATCATGATAAATATTGTGAAAAAAGGTAAATTGATTTGGTTTGCTATATATTGTTTGGTTTTAGGACTCATCTCTATCTTTTTATTAAGCTAGTGGTAAGACTTTTCGACATAAACAATACACCAGATTTTGAGGCTGGTGAAATTATCATTATTGATAAACCAAAAACATGGTCGTCATTTGATGTTGTAAATAAAATCAGATGGAGATTGAGAAATGTTACTGGCAATAGGAAAATCAAAGTAGGTCATGCAGGAACACTTGATCCTTTAGCAACAGGATTGTTAATAGTTTGTACTGGGAAGGCCACGAAAACAATCGAAGGCTTGCAAAATGATGACAAAATATACGAGGCTGTTTTTAAATTGGGCGAAACACGACCATCGTTCGATATGGAAACTGAAGCGGACAAAACTTATGATATCTCGAATATTACTGACGAGCAAATTGTTTCTGCAGTAAAATCTATGGAGGGAACTTTTAATCAAACACCACCTGCATATTCTGCTATTCAAATAAATGGAAAAAGAGCTTATGAATTTGCCCGAAAAGGCGAAGAGATAAAGCTAAAATCGAGGGAGATTACTATATCAAAAATTGAAATAAATAAAATATCTTTGCCCGAAATTTCGCTCACAATACACTGCAGCAAAGGCACTTACATAAGGTCGCTTGCTGATGAGTTTGGGAAAAGACTTGACAACGGAGCCTTTTTGTATTATCTTAGGCGAATTCAGAGTGGAAAATTTAATATCCAAAATGGATTTAAGTTAGATGATTTTATGGATTATTTGAACAATTTGTAACCTTTTCTATTTAAATCAGTATAACTACAAGTTTAATTTATTACATATATTTTATATAAAATGAAATTATCACAATTTGCTTACAATTTGCCAGAGGAATTAATAGCGTTAAATCCGGCTTACAATAGAGACGAATCAAGACTAATGGTGTTTCATCGAAAAACTGGTGAAATAGAACATAAATTATTTAAAGATATCAAAGATTACTTTGATGAAAAAGATATAATGATATTTAATGACACCAAGGTTTTTCCTGCTCGATTATTTGGGAATAAAGAAAAAACTGGTGCCAGAATAGAGGTCTTTTTATTAAGGGAGCTTAATAAAGAGCAAAGATTATGGGATGTGCTTGTTGATCCTGCTCGTAAAATAAGAATTGGTAACAAATTGTATTTTGGCGAAAATGAAGAGTTGGTAGCCGAAGTAATTGATAATACTACATCTAGAGGGCGTACTCTCAGGTTTTTAATTGATGGCGAATATGATGACTTTAAAAAGACGCTGTATGCTCTTGGGCAAACACCTTTACCATCTCATATTATCAAAAGAGAGGCTACTGCTGAGGATAAAGATAGATATCAAACAATTTATGCTGCAAATGAAGGGGCGGTTGCTGCTCCAACTGCTGGATTGCATTTCAGTCGCGAACTACTGAAAAGATTAGAAATTATTGGTGTTGACTTCGCATACGTTACTCTGCATGTTGGATTAGGTAATTTTCGTAATGTAGATGTCGAAGACCTTACTAAACATAAAATGGATTCCGAAGAAATTCATATTACCGAGAAAGTGGCTAATATGATAAATACAGGAAAAGAAGAAAAACGCAAGATTTGTGCTGTCGGAACAACAGTTCTTAGAACTATCGAAAGTTCTGTTACAACTACTGGGTATGTTAAACCTTTTGACGGATGGACAAATAAATTTATTTTCCCTCCTTACGAAATTATGGTTCCAAATGCTCTAATATCAAACTTTCACTTGCCGAAATCAACTCTGATGATGAATGTGGCTGCGTTCGTTGGTTATAATAATATTTTTAAAGCTTATAACGTTGCTATTAAAGAAAAATATAGGTTTGGAACTTACGGAGACGCAATGTTTATTATTGATTAATTAACAACGGTTCGCGATTTCACCGACATGCCTATTGCTGATTACTGATAAAGCGGTTGAACGAAGCTGAAACCTCGTTTACAGTTTGTTTTTCTTACAAGCATAGCATAAATTAAATATCCCTATGCTCTTTCCATTTTATCAAAACTGATAATTGGTTTTCCTTCAAATCGTAGCAGTAAATTTGCAACGCATAGTACGTCTTTTTCACAATATACTGTTATTCTATCGATATCGTTTTCTACATAATATACTTCGTAAACTTGACTACCATCTATATCGTCTTTTGGTGTAGGAATATCGAAAAGGTCGGCAAGCAATGCAAGTGAAGTATAGTTTTTATAATCACCAAATTTCCAAAGGTCAAGGGTGTCTATATGAGTAATCTCCCACGGTTTTTTGCCTGCAAGATTTATTGAAACAGGCAGTTTAAGTCCATTAACCAACATGCGGCGAGAAATATATGGCACATCAAATTCTTTGATATTATGTCCGCACAATTGTTTAATTCCTGCTTTATCCCAGTTATTAAGCATTTCGGCAAAGTCTAACAAAAGTTTTTTCTCATCATCTCCAGCAAAAGATTTTACGCGGAACTTACCAGCAGTAGTAAGCATCCCCACAGAAATACAGACAATTTTACCAAATTCGGCATAAATTCCTGCCCGTTGGTAAACATCTGATGCTGACTTATCTTCTGATCTAAAAAAACCTGATTTCTTGTCCCAATGTTTTTGAAAATTTTCTGGCAAATCCTCAAATAACGGATAAGCAGGCACTGTTTCAATATCAATAAACATGATGTCGTCGAAGTTAAAGTTTTTCATTTTGCTTAGGTTAAGTTTTGTAAAATAAATTTTGTCAACAGATTTATCGCTACACAATTGTTTCCTCCTTGCGGTACAATTACATCTGCATATCTTTTAGTAGGTTCAATAAATTGCAAGTGGGAAGGTTTAACAGTCCTTTCGTATCTTTCAAGAACGGCTGAAACCGAACGTCCACGCTCAATAATATCTCGTTGTATTACTCTTGCCAACCTGTCGTCAGCATCGGCACTTACAAAAACCTTAAGATCCATTAAATTTCTTAGTTCTTTATGTCCTAAAATTAAAATGCCTTCGATAATAACAATGGGACTGGGTTTAATCAAAGTCGTTTCGTCGCTTCTAATGCAGGTGAGATATGAATATATCGGTTGTTTAATCTGATTTTGATTTTTTAATTCCTTAATGTGTTTTACCAATAGAGACCATTCGATCGCATCAGGATGGTCAAAATTTATTTTTTGCCTTTCTTCAAGGGGCAAATGACTATTATCTTTATAATACGAGTCCTGTGGAATGACCGTAACACAAGCTTTCGGTAGTTTTTCGATAATTTTTCTTACAACTGTTGTTTTACCTGAACCGGTTCCACCTGCAATACCAACAATTAGCATAATTCTTTATTTAGTAAATTTTTCATAACTTTGATTTTTAAAAATAGTAAAAAAAATCAATATAATGTTATATCCAATAAAATTCTATCCAGTTTATAAAACAAAAGTTTGGGGTGGCGATAAAATCAAAGCAATTAAAGATGACAGCAATATCCCGGAAAAATGTGGCGAAAGCTGGGAGATATCAGGAGTACAGGGAGATGTTTCATTGGTAAAGAATGGGTTTTTAAAAGATAATACTTTGGAGGAAATCATCGAAATATATATGGGTGATATTGTGGGTGATAAAGTCTTTGAAAAATTTGCTCAAGAGTTCCCAATTTTACTAAAAATCATCGAAGCAAACGAAAACTTATCTATACAGGTACATCCTGATGATAAAACAGCAGAGAAAAGACATCATGCCCGAGGAAAATCTGAGGCCTGGTATATTTTAGAAACTCAGAATGATGCTAAGCTTATTTCGGGATTTAATAAAAATTCAAATTTTGCGGAAATGACCGATTTGATAAAGTCGGAAAACTTAGAAACGATTCTTAATCAGCCTCTTACAAAGCCCTCAGAT
>JAQVPT010000315.1 GCA_028701945.1 Bacteroidales bacterium | reverse complement strand
ATTTTCCAATTCCTTTTGTTATATCAACAATTTCCAAAGTTCCATCGGCTTCGTAAATTAGTTTTCCATATCGTGTTAAATATTGTTCAAGATAAATATCACCAGTTTGAGCATATTCGCTTTCACCTGTAAGTCGTGTTACATAACGTAACATCATGCCGGAGTCTGCCATAAAAACGCCTGCTTGTGTAGTTTCACCTTTGCGAAGCAAATACTGAGATTTTCGACCACCATCTCGTTCGGTAATTTGACGTGGAATATAAACAGCCTCGTTAAGTCCAATATTAAGGAATCTTAAGTTTGTTGAAGTTGCAAGGTAGAGGTTTAAAAGAAATGGTGGAATGCCTAATGCTGCTGTTGCGTTGTCAATTTCCGCAGGATTGTTTACAAGTGCTTTTAATTCTTCCAGTTGTGGAGGAAGTTCTTCGATTGCAATAATTGCAGGGTCATTTAAGTTTTTCGTGCTCATAGAAAAGTAGTTTAAGTTTAAAATATTGGTTATAATAATTCTTGATCTCTAAAAAGAAACAATTCGCTTTTTTCAAAAATAAAGAGCTCGTTAACAGTCATATCAAAAAACATAGATAAACGTAATGCAAGAGTTAAAGATGGTAAATATCTGTTGCCTTCAATGGCATTTATTGTTTGCCTCGATACTCTTAAAATTACTGCAAGTTCTTCTTGCTTTAGTTTTCGACGTTTACGTTCGTCTCTTACGAAATTTCTCATAACTAATCTAAATTGTCTTTATTTTTCTCTTTAATGCTTTCTAAAAATATTTGAATGTGAAATGAAATTATATAAATGAAAAACAGTGTATTCATAAGAATTATAGCCGGAAAATTTATTAATTGAATTGTCAGACTTGTGAAAGTGAAAACAAAGAAAAATAATGAGTGAAAAATTGTTGTTATAAACAGTGATTTAATTCTAAGGTGGCTAATTAATTCATCCTCAAATCTTTCTTTCGAAAATGTGATAAGAAAAAGCCCTAAAACAGAGATTGCATAAATGGAGTATATTTGAATATCTGTATCAAACTTTAAAAAATCAATAATTGAGATGCCGGAGTTGAGTTTTATGGTAAAAATTACCAACGACAACAACATAATAATTACTCCAATGAATTTGAAATACCAAGGCAAAAATATAATCTTTGAACTTTGCATAACTTACAAAAGGTTTAGAAGTTATAAATGTACAATATTGTTTCCATATTTTCAAATTAATTTCCAATTATATTTGAATTAATATGAAAATAAATTATAGACTATGGTTTTTATATTAAATAGAAATTCAGTTTAATTTTTAATCAAAAAAGTACTACTGAAAAGTAAAATGTGTGTCAGAAAGATTTGGCTCTTTGACTTTTGCTAAGTTTTGGTTTGTGGGTAGGGCAAAAGGCAATGTGCCAAATGTGAGTTGGGAATAAAATTGTTTTTTTAGTGCGGTGGGCAAAAAATAAAAAATATCGGGTCGGTTTTCTTGTCCTCAAAAAATTTCATTTTGTTGTCCTTTAATAATGGTTTAATTTTCAATTTATCGTTGTCTCTGGTTTTTTTCTACACTTGGCGGTAACGTATCGCAGCTATGTATTGGGCGCATGATACAGATTTCATTATCTTTTACGCACTTAGCAAAACCGCTGATATATTAAATTTTAATAATAATTTTTCTGTTACAAATATAAATAAAATTTTTCAAAAAGCGGTTTTGCGGATGTTCGGAAATGAAATTACTTTTCAAAGTGCCTACAAACTAAGCCTAATATATAGGTGCTGTTAGGCTTTGTAATTCTTTCATTCAGGTGTTTTTATTAAACTTATTGTCTCTATTTCATTATCGGTTCGTAAGATACATATATATATTCCGTCTTTCAATCTATCAGTATTAAAAGATAGGTTGTATTTACCTTCAGGTTGTATTCCTTTAATCAATGAATATTCTTTTTGACCATACATATTGTAAATCAAAATTTCAAAATATTCATTCTCTTTTACATTATAAATAATATTTGTTTGATATGTACAAGGATTAGGAAATATTTTAAATTCTCTTTTAAATATACCATCAATATTTTCAAGTTTTGAATTTTTATTATTTTCGTTTGTATTATCTATATTTATTGTTTTACTTCCACTTCCATTTGGGCAAGGAATTATTTCTGCTGTAAATTCTGCACCGTCTTCTGTTTCAAAATTTGTCAAAACTATTTCATCGTAAGCCTTAAAATGAACATTTGTTTTATCTGGAATTACTACATTATCTGCATTTATTGTCCCTGCTGTAATATCAAAATATTCTAACCGAGTTTCGTCATTTACAGATATTATTTCAGAAGCAAAAGGTCTGTTTGAAGGAAAAGAAAATACAGGGATATAGTTATAAAGTGGTGATATTCCTGACCATTGTATATAAGGAAAGTTAGGATTGTATGGATTGTTTGCTGTTACAATATTACTTATTGTTATACTTTCACTACAATCAATACAATAAACTGTACTTGGGTTTTCAGGGTGTAAATAAAAAACAGCTTCCTGCCATTTATAATAATCTATCAAAGGACTTCCGTCATTATCTTTGATATAAAAATAGCCATCATTAGCACCACGCCAACCCCAATTAAAATGGAAATAATCATCATCTTGATAGCCATCACAAATAAAAGCATGTCCAGCACCGCCATTAGGTTTATTCCCTCCATAAAAAATTGGTTGTCCATCATCAAGACTATTTCTCATTTTAGGCTTCCAACTTACTGTCAACCAACGATAACGATGAAGCATGTCATTACTGTAATTATAATCATTTTTAAAGGCTTGCTTTCCTTTTCCTATTGTTGACGACGAACTACAAGTTACATCGCCATCATCGTTTTCTCTACAATAATCCATTTCAGCCTTATCTCCACAATCTGCTATTAACTCTGCTATTGCGTTACGTTCAGTTTCGTACCAAGCTCTAATGTGTGGAAATGGTAATGAAGGGTCTTGTTGTATAAGTTCATTTGGCATATTGCGCCAATCAAAATCATTATCTGGATTTCTCCAAAAATTCATAATTTGAGCCATAGCAACAGCTACACAACCAGCAGTACAATGATCACAACCACAAGAAGTGTTTCCTTCAACAAAAAAATTGAAACCAGGACATCTACCATCATTTGTAAAACTTTGCCCCCATCTAGTGTTAATAAGAGGTGCAACTGAATTGGTCGATTTGTTTT
>JAQVPT010000067.1:2195-13007 GCA_028701945.1 Bacteroidales bacterium | reverse complement strand
GTTCACAAATGGGAATAATTGAGAATATCAATAACATAGAAGCTCCTTTACGTTTAGCATTAATGCCTTATGTTTCGGGATACGTTAATTCTTACGAGAAAGTATGGGGAAAATCATTTAGCGGTGGCTTAGACCTAAAGTTGGGACTTAGTGAAACTTATACTCTTGACATGACGCTTATTCCCGATTTTGGCCAAACGAAAGCTGATGAAGTGGTTCTAAACTTAACGCCGCATGAGACATATTATTCTGAAAACCGACCATTTTTTACCGAAGGGACAGAGCTTTTCAATAAATGCGATTTGTTTTATAGTCGTCGGATAGGTAAAACACCGCAGGGTTTTTCAGCTGTTAATGGACAAGCTAATAATAATGAATTGGAGATAATTAAAAATCCCTCTGTATCAAGTTTGATAAATGCCTTTAAGATAAGCGGGCGAAGTAAAAACAATCTTGCAATCGGTGTGTTTAATGCTGTTACTGCAAACACATGGGCAAAAGTAAAATATAGTGACAATACTGAAAAAACCATTTTGACAGAACCAGCAACAAATTATAATATTTTGGTTTTAGACCAGAGTTTAGGTCAAAATTCATTTATTAATTTTACAAATGCTAGTGCAATAATGCCCAGCAATAATTATTTAAGCAATGTTGCAGCAGGATATCTTAAAATAATGGATAAATCCAATTTGTTCGGAGTTGCTGCTCGCGGAGCTTATAGCACACGAAATGCAGAAAAAACAAATATTGATAATGGCTGGTATCTCGATGCCTCAGTTGGGAAAAAGACTGGAAAATGGATATATGAATTGGGTACAGAAATTATTTCTGATGAGTACAATCCTAACGACCTTGGTTATCTTACCGAATTTAATCAAATTACAAATTATGCTGAGCTTGCTTACAGAAAATTTTCGCAGTTTGGGATTTTTAATGAAACGCAGAATTCAGTTAAACTTACACAAAAGTCATTATTTGAAAACATGTCTTTTGTTGGGGCAGATATACACTTTTATAATTATTTCACTACTAAAAAACATGTGTCGGTTTGGAATAATTTAACCATTCCCTTGAGTGACGAAAATGATTATTATGAACCTCGAACTATTGGTAGGTTTTACAAACGTCCTGCGCTTTTTTGTGAGGATGTTTTTGTTTCTACCGACTATCGAAAAAAGTTAGCTTTTGATATTAAAGCAGGTGTTTACTTTGATTTGGTTTCGCGTAAAGGCGTTTGGGGAAGTTTAAGTCCTATAACCAGAATTGGTAAGAGGGTTTCGCTTAGATATACTATTCATGCGGATTATGATATTGGTGCTGCTGGTTTTGTCGAAAACAATAACGGACGAATTGTGCTTGGGAGTAGAGATGTTATTACATTCACTAATTCGTTCAACTCATCATTCGTTTTTACAAATAAATTGTCTGTTTCACTAACTGCAAGGCACTATGTATCGGGAGTAGAGTATTTAGATTATTATAATTTGCTAGATGATGGGAAACTAGAAAACAATAACAGCTACTCGGGAACAAGTAATTATAACTTTAATGCGTTTAATATTGACCTCCTATTATCATGGAATTTTTTGCCAGGATCGTATCTTTCAGTTATGTGGAAAAACCAAATATTTGCTCTCGGAGATGTGCCTCATGATTACCCAATGCCAAATTATTATGATAGTTTTAAGCAAGTTTGGCATTCCTCACAAGCAAATAATTTATCGCTAAAAATCATATATTATTTAGATTATAATTCAATTTTTAGCAATAAATCCTAACTAATACCATATTGGCTAAGTCGAGCCAAGGGTTCAGGCATTAACAAACTGCGAAATCGAACACACCTCAAACTATTTATTATCGTCATCTGGATCTTCAATCACTGCGTCAGAGTGAGTATCATATAAACGCCTTACTTCACGGTAAACATTTAAGGCTTCGTTGTAATCTTTATCCATTACCATAACTTTAACACCGTCAATTTGTCCTAAAACACTCTCGTTAGAAATAGAGCATTTAATCCCCGCATCTTCTAATTTATCTTTCAAAATTTCTGCACGATATTCGTATCTGTAGATAACTAATGTAATTAATTTGTCTTTCATTATTGTGTTTTATGTGTTATTACGTATTATTTAATTATTTGTTCTTACAATCTACAAATTTATTAATAGTTTTGATAAATCCTATATCCTGTTCGCAAGAAAACTGTTTTTTTTACAAATGTCTGCTAGAAAGCTCCAAAAACATAACAAAAACACATTCTCATAATTATTTGAAGTGAATAATGGCAGCTTAAATCAATTTCTAATTACTCCACAGATAATCTTCATCATAATCAATATTATAGAGTTTTAATAATTCATTATACTCCTCTTTAAAACTTGTTTTTTTATGATGGGTTTCTTGATTTTGAATATAATACTTAGTTGAATTGCATGCATTATAGCTTACAGAAAAACCTCCATAACCACCTTGCCAAGAAAAATTTTCAAACGATTTTCCTTTGGTTTTTATCCATCGACTGCTATGTTTTTTTACATTTTCAACTAATTTTGCTAATGCAATGTTTTTTGACATTATACAAAGAATATGCACATGATCATCTACTCCATTTGTAATTATTGGAATGGAGTCATTGTCTTTAATTATTGCTCCCATATAAGCATATAACTCTGGCTTTATTGCATTTGTTATTAGTTTTTTGTCGTGTTTGGTGTGAAATACAATGTGAACATAAAGTTTTGATAATGATTGAGACATGGCTTTAGATTTTTAGTGAGAAACTATATTTTTGTAACAAATTTAATGAATTTATTTTAAGTCGCTCTTACAGAGCCCAAAAACAGTACCTTCAAAATCTGGCTTTGAAAGCGTTGTGGTGAATGTTATGCTGAGTGTGCCGAAGTGCTTGTCTAACTAGGCAGCTTAAATATTTTAGGATAGTTGCTTCTAATCAAAACAGCACTTTGATTTTACCTTTAAGATATACTATAAGGTGAAACAGGATATCTCTTTTTGTCTATAATAACTTCTTTTAAGTCGCCCTTGCAGGGCTCAAAAACAGAGTCTTAGCCTTCAACTTGAAGCGATGCTCCAAGTTTAGGTAAGTCAGGCTTTCAGCCTTTCAAGAAAAATTGTATAAAACATAATATATTCAACTGTATGAATTTCTATTGCAAAATGCTCTTATATAATATGTGAATGGTAAAATAAGTTAGGTTTTCAAACTGCTAAAGAAAATCTCGTTTATATGCTATCAGTCTGAAAGACTTAATTATTATAACAAGAGGCATCGCCTCTTGTTAATAAACACCCATCACAATCTCGCCATGAAATGGCAGCTTCAATCAATTTCTAATCAGTCCACAAATAATCTTCATCATATTATGAAGCCCATTTTATTATGGGCTTCTGCTTTTGGTAGATGGGATACTTTCTTCCCTGTTTGAGACTGCGAAAAGTCTGAATTTCTGAAATTAGTATTAAATGCTTATAGCAATATAATCACAAAACAGGAATATCATTGCTATATTTAAATTAAGATTCTGAAATTCGATTATACAATTTTGCTTATAAAAGAGGTTGATAATCATTATATACATGATATTCGCATTAGCAACCTATATTATAAATATTTAGAACAATTCTAAAATATATCTATATTAAATTTTTAATTTAAAAAACATGGACATATATCTAATATATTCATACATTTGTAAGAAAATTTACAAATAATTCTAGTTAAGATTAAGCGAAGTAATTATATTAAAAGAAACATGTAAATTTGATTTAAACATTTAAAACGGCGGAACCTGAAAAGCCAAAAGAGTAGGGATTAAAAAAAAATAAAAAATATGAAAACAAAAGTATTTATTTTGATTTTAGTAATGTTTGGTTTAACTTTTTCGAGTTGTAAAAAGTATGAAGATGGACCAGCAATCTCTTTCAAATCCAAAAATGCAAGATTAACAGGTGAGTGGAAATTAGTAGCATACTCAAATGAAGAAACATCAAGTTCGGGAACATCAACCGAATCATATAACGGGACAACAATGACAACATCAGATGGAAGTTATTCGTACAGTTATACATTGATAATAGATAAAGATGGAACATACAATTCTAAAAGCACATATGAAAATCATTCGTATGAAGATACAAAGTACTGGTCGTGGTTCAATGGAACGACAAGTAAAGAACAAATAATATTGGATGGTGATATATATAATATCAAACAACTTAAAAATAAAGAATTAATCTTAGAACAAACTTACTCTTACAAATCTTTTGATGACAACAGCACTACCCCTACTTACTTTTCAACCACTAATACTACTTGGACATACGAAAAACAATAATGAAATTAATAAAATTCAATCTAATTGATTAATAATATCAATTTTAATGAAATAATGCGAATTTAAACGGCGGAGCCTGAAAAGCCATATGAGTAAGGATTAAAAAAAACAGAAATTATGAAAACAAAAGTATTTATTTTAATTTTAGTAATGTTTGGTTTAACTTTTTCGAGTTGTAAAAAGTATGAAGATGGACCAGCACTTTCGCTTAAATCTAAAAATGCAAGAATAACAGGTGAGTGGAAATTAGTAGCATACTCGTATGAAAGAACATCTACTTCTGGAATAACAACATCTACTTATGACGGGACAACAATGATAACAGCTTATGGAAGTTATCCATACAGTCGAACATTAATAATAGACAAAGATGGAACATACACTTACAAAGAAACAAATGACGGTGATACTGAAGAACATACATCTTATTGGTCCTGGATTGATGGAGCAAAAGGCAAAGAACAAATAAATTTTTATAGTGATGATTTATATAATATCAAAAAACTTGCTAACAAAGAATTAGTCTTTGAAAACACATCTTCGTGGAAAGATTATGATGATAACAGTACTACACCTACTAGTTTCTCAACATCTACTTCAACGTGGACATACGAAAAACAATAATAGTTAAATAAAACTTCAAAACAAACCGGCATATTGCAATATCAAAACAAATTACAGCAATTAGTCGGTTTGTTTCTTATAGTTTTTAACTTATCAATGTACAAAATACTTTAACCGTAATATCTTCAACCCCGAATATATTGCACAAAAATCCAAATCTCCCATAATCACCTAAAATTTTCTCACCACATTTATTTCAAAACCTTATCTTTGCAAAATGAAAAATTTGGTTAATGAAATTTTTGTTGGGAATTCATCGACAGCAGCCAAACGGCAAATGCTTTTTGATTTACTAAAAACTTCTGACAACAAAGAAAATATAATTGTTCAGGGGCTTGCTGGTTCATCAAAGGCGTTTTTGTTTACATCTGTTTTTTTGCAAGAAAAGCATCTATCGTGTCTATTGTTTCCCGACAAAGAATCAGCATCATATTTTTTTGATGACCTTATAACTATACTTGGCGAAGAATATGTCCTTTTTTATCCAAGTGCATATAAACGATCTGTCGAATATTTAAAAACTGACCGTACTAATATTATTCTCAAAACTGAGGTGCTAAATAAACTTAAAACTGGTAAAAAACCATACATTATAGTTACTTATCCAGGAGCAGTAATCGAAAAAGTCGTTGATAGTAAAGAACTTAAAAAAAACACCTTAGACATTCATCTCGGCGAAAAATTACCAATGGATTTCATCATAGATGTTCTGAATGAATATGGTTTTCAGCACAATGATTTTGTTTATGAACCAGGTACCTTCTCTATTCGTGGGAGTATAATTGATGTTTTTTCTTTTAGTCATGAAGAACCGTATCGTATCGACTTTTTTGGTGATGAGGTTGAAAGTATTCGTAGTTTTGACCCAAACACGCAGTTGTCAACTGGCAAACACAAGATAATCTCAATTATTCCAAATATTCACGAACATCTGATTGAAGAAGACAAAGTTTCATTTTTCGATTTTATTAATAAAAATTGTAAGATTTGGCTTGAGCAACCCGAAATGATTAAAGATCAACTTGAAAAAACTTGGGAAGCTGCAAAAATTCGTTTTGCTGAAACCGATAATCAAGAAATTGAAGAAGATGATATTTGCATAGTAAATCCAGAAACAAGTTTGTTGTCTCCGTCAGAATTTAATGGTGAAATGAAAAACTTTCAGTTGGTTGAATTTGCACCTCGCTCAATTTATAATTCTACGCATGAAATAAAATTTAGCATTGAGCCTCAACCAGCGTTTAACAAACAATTTGATTTGCTAATTGAAAATCTTAAAGAGAATAACACTAATGCTTACAAAACTTATATTTTAAGCAATAGCGAGAAACAAATACAACGTTTACGAGATATCTTTACCGACAAAGGTGAAGATATTCAGTTTTTTCCGATATTAAAAACAATAGAAAAAGGTTTTGTCGATCATCAAAGTCGAATATGTGTATATACTGACCATCAGATATTTGAACGTTATCATCGTTATAAAACTAAGAAAACCACAACAAAAGAAGCTATCACAATTCAAGAATTAACATCATTGCGTCCAGGCGATTATGTTGTTCATGTCGATAACGGAGTTGGTAAATTTGGTGGTTTGCAGAAAATCAATAACGATGGGCGAGTACAAGAAGTTGTAAGTATTGTTTACGATAATAATGACATATTATTTGTAAATATTCACTCATTACATCGAATATCAAAATATCGCGACAAAGACGGTGAAGCACCAAAAATTCATCGTTTAGGTTCAGGACATTGGAAGCGTCTTAAAGAAAAAACCAAAAAGAATATTCAGGATATTGCTCGTGATCTTATTGTTCTTTATGCACAACGGCGCGACCAAAAAGGATATGCTTTTTCTCACGATTCATATTTGCAAAACGAGTTAGAATCATCTTTTATGTATGAAGACACTCCTGATCAAAGCAAAACAACCGATATGATTAAGGCAGATATGGAGTCAGATACGCCAATGGATCGTCTTGTGTGCGGAGATGTTGGTTTTGGCAAAACAGATCTGGCTATCAGAGCAGCTTTTAAAGCTGTTTGCGATAGTAAGCAGGTCGCGGTGCTTGTACCTACAACAATTCTGGCCTTACAACATTATCAAACTTTTAAAGAAAGACTAAAGGAAATGCCAGTAAACGTATCGTATGTTAGTCGTCTTAAAAGCAGTAAAGAAATTAAGAAAACCCTCGAAGAACTTAAACAAGGAAAACTCGATATCATTATTGGAACTCATCGATTAATGAATAAAGATGTCGTGTTTAAAGACCTTGGGCTTTTTATTGTTGATGAGGAGCAAAAATTTGGTGTTGCAATGAAGGAAAAACTGAAGCAATTAAAAGTGAATGTTGATACGCTAACTCTTACTGCAACTCCAATACCTCGAACTTTACAGTTTTCGCTAATGGGTGCTAGAGATTTGTCGGTTATAAACACTCCGCCGCCTAATCGCCAACCTATTATGACTGAGCTACATTCGTTTAATAGCGAGATTATTAGAGAAGCAATTTACTACGAAGTTGGACGAAATGGACAAGTGTTTTTTGTAAATAATCGCATCCAAAATATCTATGAAATAGAAAGTTTGATAAATAAAATATGTCCCGAAGTTAAAACGATAGTTGCTCATGGTCAAATGGAAGGCAACAAACTCGAAAAAATTATTCTCGATTATATGCGAGGTGATTACGATGTGTTAATCAGTACGTCTATAATTGAAAATGGAGTTGACATTCCTAATGCAAACACAATTATTATTAATAACGCCAACAACTTTGGGTTAAGCGATTTACACCAACTCCGTGGACGTGTCGGACGAAGCAATAAAAAAGCATTTTGTTACTTGCTTGCTCCTCCGCTAAATGTGCTTACTTCTGAGGCAAGACGCAGATTAAAAGCAATCGAAGAATTTAACGAACTTGGCAGCGGATTAAATATTGCGTTACAAGACCTTGATATTAGAGGTGCTGGGAATATTCTTGGTAGCGAGCAATCTGGTTTTATTGCTGATATTGGTTTTGAAACGTATAACAAAATCCTCAACGAAGCTATCGACGAACTTAAAGAAGGAGAATTTAAAGGTTTATTTGATAATGACGAGAATCAATCAGCAAAACTAATATCTTCAGGCAAAGATTGTCAGATAGAAACCGATTTGGAAATAATGTTGCCTGATTATTATGTTTCCAGTACATCGGAGAGAATAAGATTATATAAAGAACTTGACGAGATAAAAACTAATGAAGAACTTGAAAAATATCGCGAAATGATTATTGATAGGTTTGGTGATATCCCAGCAGAAGCCGAAAAACTTTTTGATATTATTAAACTTAAATGGGAAGCGATAGAACTTGGTTTTCAAAAAATAATTATCAAAAATAAAGAATTTATTGGATTTTTTCCACTTAATCAGCAATCGTCATACTACTCTTCTCCAGTTTTTGCTAAAATATTAATGTACATTCAACAAAATCCTAAAGATATAATTATCAAAGAAAATAAAGAAAAACTTACACTGAGAATATCAAATGTCGATTCTATTAGCAAACTAATGACAGAGTTGGCAAAAGTATCGGAATTTGTAGATAAATCATTAAATGAATAGACCACCTTTGAAGGAATTTAATTAAATTGCTGCAATTGAATGAAGGAATTTAATAGTTTTCTTTCATTTTAATAATATTTGCTAATTTTACAACGATGAAAAGATTATTATTCATACTGGTAATTAGTTTTACAACAGCAAGTTTGTATTCACAGGATATAGACCCAGACGGATTTAATCGTTTTTATTATCCAAACGGCAGTGTTTCGGGCGAAGGAACAATGGTAAACGGCAAACCTGACGGTTATTGGAAGAACTATTACGAAAACGGCACATTAAAATCTGTTGGTAAAAGATTATATTATGAACTTGACAGTATTTGGAACTTTTATCATTCTGACGGACAACTTGCCGAAGCTATTACATATCGAAATGATAAAAAAAACGGTTACAGTAGTACTTATAATTTCTATTATACCTCCGATTCGGTGAAGATATATTATCTGACATCAAGAGAACTTTATCTAAACGGACAAAAAGAAGGAATGTCATATTATTATGATACAGCCGGATATCTTAAGTTTGAGTATCAATATAAAAATGGCATAAAAAGCGGAAAAGCAAGAGAATTTAACAAAGACAGTCTCGCAATTAATCTTTTTAAATATTATAACGGATATCGTATTGAAAGCGAAAAAATTAATAGATTTAATTCAGAAAAGAAAAAACACGGTAAGTGGATAGAATTTTATCCGAATGGCAATAAAAAAACAGAATTGAATTATTTCAATGGGATATTGCACGGAATATATCGCGAATACAATCTTGCCGAAAAAATGACAGTAGAGCGTAAATATGTAGATGGAGAAATATTTGTTCCTAAGCCCGAAGACGAAATTATTCTGAAAGCAGAAGTCAAAAAATTATATCATGAGAATGGAAAAATTCAATACGAAGGAGCTTTTTTGGAGGATATGCCAGTAGGGATTCATAAAGAGTACGATACCAACGGAAAATTAACTAAAATAAAAGAATATACATCTCAAAGTATTTTGCTTGGCGAAGGTTTATTCGACACAAATGGAAATCGTACAGGTGAGTGGAAATTATATGATGAGTATAATGAATATTTTTATGCTGTTGGTAATTATATCGAAGGCAAGCGGGACGGGATTTGGAAATACTATTACCAAGATGGGAAGTTAGAAATGGAAGGTTTTTTTAATCAAGATAAGCCCGATAGAGAATGGATCTGGTATTATCCTAATGGGATAAAAAAACGTGAAGAAGCTTATCTTAGAGGAAAACTTGAAGGTGCCTATTTTGAGTACGATTCAATTGAAAATGTGATTTTAAAAGGAGAATATTTTGATGATGTCCGAATCGGCGAATGGTTTTATGCCGTTGGTGATATGATTGAAGAAGGTTCGTACGAGCTTGGCGAAAAAGACGGTGAATGGAAACACTATTATTCCGAAACTGGACAGCTAAGGTTTATAGGCAAATATCGCAAAGGCGATGCCGACGGAACACACAAATGGTATTATCCAAATGGCAATATTGAGCTTATCGGAGATTATCGAGCAGGTGGCAAACATAAAGATTGGAAAAAATTTAACTCTGACGGTTCTCCATATATGACTTTTACCTACCGAAACGATGAGCTAATTGAAATTGATGGACGAAAACTAAAAAAAGGAGGATGGAGATAATACAAAACAAATCTTTTTTCGGCTGAGAATGGAAATAAATTACCTGAAACATAATGAAATAAACAAAATTCTGTGGGATGATAAAATCAATCACTCCCTCAACGGAACTGTTTATGCCATGTCTTGGTATCTCGATATTGTTTCGCCTAATTGGGAAGCTCTTGTTACTAATGATTATCAATTTTTAATGCCACTACCTGTTAAATCAAAATATGGTTTTAAATACCTTACACAACCTTGTCTTTCGCAACAATTAGGAGTTTTTTCTGACCTCGAAATAACAGACCATCTTTTTCAACAATTTTTAAATAAAATTCCATATAATTTTTATCGATTACAATTCAATTCGGGTAATTGTTTTGAGCAAAATTCTGAGAAATTAAGACCAAACTATTTACTGTCTTTACAAGGATCTTATAAAGAGATTTTTTCTGGATATAATCAAAATTGTAAGCGTAATATTAAAAAGGCACAAGGTTTGTCACAAACAGTTTATACAGATTTAAAACCTTCTGAGTTTTGGGATTTTCTTCAACAAAACTTAAATTTTATACCGACAAAA
>JAQVPT010000067.1:0-2185 GCA_028701945.1 Bacteroidales bacterium | reverse complement strand
TAAAATCGCTAATAAATAAACTAGAAAAAGAAAATCGTGCTGAGATTTGGTCGGTTCGTGAAAACAATACAAACGAAATTTATGCAGCGGTTTTTCTGATTAAATGGAAAAATAAAGTTTATTATTTAATGCCGTCCTCATCTGATAAGGGAAAGGAAAGTCAAGCTATGATTTTGTTATTAAATGAATTTATCGAACAAAATAGCGAAACAAATATAATTTTAGACTTTGAAGGTTCATCAATCCTTGGAGTCGAAAGATTTTATAAGAGTTTTGGTGCCAAAGCTGAGTTGTATCCTGCGATAAATTATAATGGATTACCATTCCCTTTTAATAAGATTATTACGTAGTGCACAAAAGCTAAAGAAATTCAGTTAAAAATTAGTTATTAATGTGCCAGAACAAAATTTTAATTGAATATTTGGCACAACAATAAACACAAATACGAATAATGATATCAAAATTTTAGTAGGCAGAATTAATGAAAGACAAGTTTTATCAGACGCTCTAACTAGTTATAGATCATAATCAATAGCTGTTAAGGGATTGATTTTCTGCTAATTTAAGAGTTTCTTGAAGATGCCATCAATACAAACATGCCACATAATCGAAATGCGGACCTTCAGCTAAGAATTGCATTTTAAAATTACATTCACCTGCAACTGCCTCAATTGTATAAGGGTCAACGAAAAACCAATTAAATTTCCCCGATTTTTTCTTTTTATATTCAAGGTTATAAATAAGTTCGCCGTAGTATCTTTCAGTCAATGGAATAGCAATACTTCCGTCTTCTTCGAGATAAAGATATTGCAAGTCTGAAGAGTCAAATATTATTTTACCACCCGGATTTAATAATGTTCTTAGGTGATCTAATAGCTCTGGTAATTTTGGAAGATTTCCTGCAATACCAATACCGTTCATCAAGAGCAAAATAGAATCGTAAGTTTTGTCTTGATATTTAAAAATATCTGTACAAATAATATTTTTAACCCCTCTATTTTTCATTACTTCGCAACATCCTGCTGAAATGTCAAGGGCAGTTACACTATAGCCTAAGCCTTGCAAATAAAGCGAATGCGAACCTGCACATGCTCCAATATCTAAGATTTCGCCACGTGCTTGTTGTAATGCTACCTGCTCGTGATGAGGCATTTGGTCAAAATTTCTAAATAAATGTTCGGCAGGTAATACATCAGTTTCTGCAATGTCTGTATGAACAATAATTTGTGCATTCTTATCTCCGTTGTAGTAGTCTTTACAGCAACTACCAAAAATGTCTTTATCTTCGTTGATTTTCATTGTTTCCTTATATATTGCTATTGCTTTAACGAAAATGGTTTTAAAAGGTTGCAGTTATAGAGAAATTGTGTTTTTATATGGCTTAATCCTCAAGAATTATTTTTACAGGTTTTATTTTTCCTAATAATTCTTCTACTTTTTTTAATTCTTCAACAAATGTTAATTTTACATATGGTGCAAGATAAAAGTCAAATGCTGGAATAGCTTGTCCACCATGCATTTCGTTTTGTACTGTTTCCATAGAAATACAACCAATTATACTTGCTGTTTCTATTCTTTTTGCAGGTCTTGAAGAACCATGTCCTGCTCTAAAACCTTCTTTCAATATTTTATCTAAAGGGTGTTGTATACAAGTTAAACTCTTTGTTGGATAATAGTCTTTATCATGAATGTGTATATATCCTTGTGAATGAGCATTTCTAGCTTCTGGAGATAATAAAAAGTCATCAACAAATGGTTTTGTTGTTTCACTTGCGAACTTCATCATCATTCCGGCTGGAGTGTCTGCATTCATATTGGCATTTTCTCTTGTAACATCATTAAATTTTGTTTCTATTATTTCAAGGAACATATCTTTTGTTTTAGATTTTCTTGCTACATCTCTGTTGTAGCGGTATGTAATGTATTATTGAGCAACTTCTTTTCTAGAAGAACCCATCAATTTTTTTTCAACAGCATCTTGAATTTCATATACTGTTGTTTGCATTTTTCCTTCTAATTGCTTTTCAACACTGGCTGCAATTTTGTTTGCTAAATCAATATCTACTCCACCTGGCGTATGTGACATTGCTAACATTATAGCTTTTACAATTCTTTCTAAATTGAATTCAGCTATTCTTCCATCTCTTTTAATAACTTGCATAATAAGTACCCCCCACATATTCAT
>JAQVPT010000066.1 GCA_028701945.1 Bacteroidales bacterium | reverse complement strand
GGGTATATAAACGGCTTCGTGCCTCGCCGCCCTTGACAGAACCCATAAATTATTTAATGTAGCTTTTAATAGCTGGTTAAGAAAAAAATATTATTTTTGAAAATGGAAAACTAAATAATAGGACAGACTTCAGAATACAGTCTCTAGTCGAACTTCTCGAAATCACGAAACTCCGTCTAACTATAGACTGTATCACAGAATCTCCTCTTAAGTCTTGACAGACAATCAAATTCTTGCGTTCTGTGCTAATTGCTGATATCTCAAAAACCATGTTTTTACATTATTGCATCAAGTGCTCTCTACATTTTATCTTTACTAAAGTTGGCGGCAAAGTCTGGTGTATCGTTTTCAATAAGGAGTTGATACATTCCAAGTCTTTTTAATTCAGTAAAATACTGATACCAATATAATCACAAAACACCCGATATAAATTGATTATTTTACGCATTTGCTTCGTTAAAAAATATTGACGTAACTATTGCTATGTCGCAATTTTTTGCCTTGCATATGCAAAAAACATTTACAACATCCAATAGGGTATTTTATAATTAAATTGGTATGAATGTCTTTTAATGCATATCGTGATTCATTATTAAGAGTTAAATAAACACTCCAATTGTCAAATAATCCTTTATCGAATTCTATAATACCTCCATCGCTGATTTCTTTAATTAATGTCATAATGGCAAATTTTAATAATCCTTTACCTTTTAACAAACCCTTAGGCAAAAACACGAAAAAAAACAGCTCAATTTCACTTTACTTGGCTTTAAAATTTAATAATTATTTGTGTTTAGTCGTTAATAAGTTTGTAAGTTTCTATTTTGCCGTTCATCTCAACATTCATAATATAAGTTCCTGCTTTAAGAAAAGAAATATCCAATTGCAAATCTGTTCCTTTAACATGACTTCTTATTAATTGTTGGTTCAATAGATTGTAAATGCAAACATTGTTTATGTTTTCTGATGATTTTAAATTTAGGATGTCCGTAGCTGGGTTTGGATAAAAAGAAAAGCCATTCAAGGAATTTTCTGTTACTTCTGTGGGAGTTTCTTTAATAGAAAAAAAGGTAATTTGCACGCCGTTATTATTCACAGAACCTAAACTTGTGTATTGACCAGTGGTGGTATTAACAGAATATAGACGATTATTTCCTCCACCATGATAACCAACTGAATATAATATTCCAGTAGCTGGATCAAAATCTGCATCTTGACCATTAGTTATATCCACGCCTATTGAACCAATAAAAGTTCCTGCTGCTGTATTTAAATCAACAGAATATAATTGGTCTGTAATAATGTCAGCAACAAAAGCATTACCTGAATTATCAATTGCCAACCATATACCTGATGAATTACCCGTTTCGCCAATTAATGTTAGAGTGGCTGTGGTTAAATCGATAGTATAAAGATTAGTAACATCTAGATCGCTAGTTAAAACATACATTGTTTGGTTGGTGCTGTTCCAAGATAAGCCTGTTGGATAATGTTGTCCTGGCCTATTAATCAAGGGGCCAATTATAGTTTCCTGACCAGTTGCTGGATTTATTTTCACCAACTTAAAAACATGATTATCCCAATTATATCCTTCTTGAGTTAAACCATAATAATTACCAGATCCATCTTGATCGCCTGCGCCAAACGTAGAACAGCTAGAATTAATCATGCTCATGTTGAATGGTGCGGATAAGGGGAAATGTCCAAAACCTTTAGTGTACGATACGCTAGCAGCGAACACTTGACTAATACTGCGATTTTCAGTAGGGTTTGAAGGATTGTTATTGTTAAAATATTCTTGTAGAACTAACTTTTCTTCTGAGCTGAATAAATCTGCCGGTTCTGCTCCTAAATTGCTCTTTTCTGATACAGCCAAACGATCCAACAACTCCTCAATGTTTTGTGCTTTTACAGTGCTAAATAAGGGTGTAAAGCAAAGTAGTAAATAGATAATTTTCTTCATTATAAATAGAATTTTAAGTTTCAAATTAAGCGAGCAAAATTATCTGTAATATTTTGAAAATAATATAATTAAGTATTAATTATATCTTTGTGTTTTTTTAAGAAAATATCTGTTTTCGATAAACGCAGCAACAGTATAGTTTGTTAGATAAAGTGATTGTGTATAAATAATAATACAGAACTAATGTTATTATGTCAATGTTGATTTAAATTGTAGATTATATAAACGAAATCTTAGTACATGACAAAATTTTTGTCATAATCTTTGCTGACCAGAAAATTGGTCATCGCAAAGATATACGCCAAAAATAGCATATCGTTTATTTGTAACCCCAGACTACGAATAAATTCTTGTCTGGGGTTACAAACATTAAGCCTATCCAGGCTTTTTAGATTTTTTAAATAAGCTGCTTTGTGAAAAATGTGATTTTTTGTCATGTACTAAGAAACGAAATACATAAAATTTATTAGCCGATAATAAAATCTAGATGAGTTTATTTCACTATTATTTGTTTTACAATACTGCCTTCTGCATTTATTATTTTAAATAAATATAATCCAGACTCCAAACTAGAAATATCAACATTCATTGAGTTTACATAAAATGTGGATTCATAAACAATTTGCCCCATTAGGTTGAAGATAATTAACTGCTCTATTTCTAAATCTGAAGTAATGTTTATATTGCCACTTGCAGGGTTTGGAAAGATTTTAACAGTGTTTTCTACAAGCATATTGGCCTCATTTTTTGTTGGAACAGTAATATCTATCATCTCACTTTGTAAAATATCTTTATTGCTGTCATCTTGCACAAAAACAATTACTGCTAAGTCAGCAAATTCTTCCATATGGGTTGTGCTCATGTTGTAGCTTTGAGTAATTGAAACCGGAATTCCAATGCTTAGAGCCTCTAATGTTGTTCCATCTGCATTAGGCAACATTTTCATTAATACATTGTTAAATTCAGTTTCGCCATTACTTGATGTATTGTTATGCGTAGTTTTTTCGACTATAGCTATGTGTGCTTTAAGACCAGCAGCAAAATTTTCTATAACATTAATATTGGCTTCGATGGTAACGATCATATTGGAGGGATCAATAATAGCAGTTGAAATGTCAATACTCATTTCTGCAGGTAATCCTAAAAAAGAATTATAAATGGTTTGTGACATAAAGCCTACAGGTTTTAAAGTTGAATTTATAAATAGTTTTGGAGCGTTATCTATTCCATAATAACTAGCTCTTAAACCGCATTCTGGAATAGAGTAGGGATCGCCGCCATCTGGGAAATTAACTTGATATTTTATGAGGCTGTGGGTTATAGGATTTGCTGCTATAACAGCATCAAGGGCTGGGTTCTGAAAGCCACATGGACCACAAGTCGAGCTTGTAAATTCTTGATATAAAGGTTTTTTAAAAATTACATCTCCAAGTATTTCCATATATGAAGAAACTGAGTTATTATCAGGGTTTTCATCATCTAATAAGTTAGTTGTTAGATTTACAGTATAATTTCCTACTGTTGAATTCCAACTAGGAAAGTTCAGAAATTTACTTTCAAATGAAGGTAAATTTGTAATAGTAATAGTTTTAGTGTAAATTACATCTGATGCTTCGTCGAGGATTTCAACAATTGCATCAAATGAGGCTGCTTCCGATCCTTTATTGGTAACAACGCCCATAGGTGCAATGTTGAAGTTGTCACCTGCAATAGTTGGAACAAAAATATTCGTAGCCTCAGCATCATTTATAAAATCTTCGTTTATCATAATATTGTCAATATTCCAAGAGATGAGTTGAGATGAATTCCCGTTAAATGTAAATGCAACTTGAAAATTATCAGAGCCTACATCTACATTGTTTATGGGAATAAAAACTGTTTCAGGATTGACGCTTCCTGTTAAATTAGCTGACCATACCTCATTCCATGTAACACCATTAGTAGTTGTTTCAACCGATATTGAGTAGACTCCGCCAGTGTTATGTAAAAAATGATTGAATTGCAGTATTACTTTATCATACGTTGATGTTGAAATTTTTGGGGTAACTAGTTTTGAATTTCCTGTGAAACTGGGGTAACCTGTTAATGCTACTTCAGGAATTATGCCTCCAGCAGAGTTGCTGGCAGCTATATTCCAAGCGTTTTGGCCGCTTCCAACAATTGTCCAACCAACAGGAAGTCCTTCTTCACCAGAAAAATCTTCAGCGAATATTAAACTCTTAGAACTCAGTTTGTGACACTGATACTCTGTTTTTGTGTTGTTCTTATCATTAAGCAGTATTTGTGTTTTATCTTGTGAAAAAGCAACAAGTGTTGTCATTAAGAATAGTATTCCCATAAATGTGTTTCGAGTAAATTTTTTCATAAAATATTTTTTATTAATTGTGTCCAGTTTTTTTAATATTATCTTATCAGAAAAGATTATTTATTCTGATTTCAAAACCCGTATGAATCATTCAGGTTTTTTTTGAGCCGCAATATTAACCAAATATTTTCAGATTTTGTGTCAATAAACCTATAAAACTAATTGAATTATTTGAATTTTGAATATGGCTTAGAGTGGAATAATAGGATTAAATGAGAATATGCAATAGTGTATGCAAAAAATACAGTTAATAGTTACAGCTTTAAAAGATTAGATTTATCTTTGCAATATAAACTCTAAATATGTATTTTAAAACAAAACGTAATTTGGTGTTTAACATCTGCCCATTTTTAGGATTAGGCATTTTGAGATGGATTTAAGTTGGTGATATTTTTTTAAAGAACTTAATAATGATAAAAACAAGAATAGGAAACAATAATGATATTGATGGTGTTTTATCTCTTCAAGATAAATATTTATACAGCAAGTTAAATGAAATAGAGCGAAAAAAAGGTTTTGTAACTACTCCATTTACTGTTAATCAGATTGAAGAAATCATTAAACACAATGGAATATTTGTAGCCGAAAATGAGAATAACGAAATTATTGCATATGCTTTTGCTGGAAGTTGGAAATATTTTGAACAGTGGGAAATTTTTAAATTTATGGTATCTCGTTTTCCAAACTTGTCTTTTAATGGAAATGAAATTACAACAGAGAATAGCTTTCAATATGGACCAGTTTGTATTGATGAAAAATATAGAGGCACTGGTTTATTAAATTTAATTTTTGAGGAAATGAGAATTGAGTTTTTCAAAAAATATCCTATCTCTGTCACTTTTATAAATAAAGTGAATGTAATTTCTGCAAGAGCTCATACTAAAAAATTGAATTGGGAAATAATAGACGAATTCGAATTTAATAATAAAGCTTATATTGGATTAGCATTTGATATGAAGAATACGGTGTTGGAGTAGGGATTATCTGTTGATAGGTTCTCGGTTCTCGGTTCTCTTTTCTCGGTTAAAATAATTAAAATAATAAATCAATATATAAAATAATTACTTAATTTCGCTACAATTATTAATTGTTAAAATCATGCAAAAAGTATTAATTCTGTTAGATGACTTAAATGAGTGGAAACCATTTTATCAGACCAAAAGCATTATGAGTGTTTCTGATTATCTGCAATTAGAATCAATGGGTGCAGATACTAAAGTTGTTATTAATTTGAGTAATAATCTAGAATATAATGACGAGGGTTATTATTGTTCATTATTAGCTCAAGCAAGAGGTCATAAAATTATTCCAGGTGTCGAAGTTCTTAATCGCATCGAGTCTGGAGCAGGGATACGTCTTGATAGAAGTTTGCAAAAAATATTTTATCAGTGGATACAAAAGGCTAATCCTACCTGCGAAAAATATCATCTCAAAATATATTTTGGTAATTGTGCAGAAAAGGGACTTGAGAAAATAGCACGATACATTTTTGATAATTATCCGTGTCCAATTATCGAAATTGTATTATTAAATCGTGCTCATAATCAAATTGAAAGTGTGAATATGGTGCAATTAAATAGTTTGTCTGATGTAGAGCAAGATGTATTCGCTGAGCTATTGGATAATTTTAATAAAAAAGTCTGGAGAGACCCTAAAATGCCAAAATCGAGTAGATTTGGACTTGCAATTTTTTATGATCCCAAAGAGGTTTTACCACCAAGTGATACTAAGGCATTGAATAAGTTTCTGAAAATTGCTAAGAAAATGAATATCCACGCCGAACTTATTTCGGAAGAAGATATTAATCGACTTATGGAGTTTGACGCTCTGTTTATTAGAGCTACGACTTCACTTAATCATATTACTTACGATTTGGCGTTAAAAGCAAAATTGGCAGATATGGTTGTCATTGACGATCCTGTTTCGATTATTAGATGTACTAACAAAGTGTTTCTTAATGAGTTACTGACTAAAGAGAAAATCCCAGCACCAAAATCAAAATTAATTTTCAAATCAGATACTTTATCATTTGCCGAAATATCGGATTGGTTAGGTGTGCCGTTTATTGTTAAAATTCCTGATGGTTCATTTTCTTTTGGAATGAAGAAAGTGAAAAATGAGAACGATTATAAATTAATCCTTAACGAATTGTTTGAAGCTTCTGCGATAGTCTTGGCTCAGGAGTTTATCCCAACTGAATTTGATTGGCGAATTGGAGTTTTGAACGGGGAGCCTCTATTTGCTTGTAAATATTTTATGGCGAAGGGACACTGGCAGATATATCATCATTTAGAATCTGGTAAAAGCCGTTGTGGAAATTCTGAAACCGTGCCAATATATCAAGTGCCTCAATCGATCATTAAAACCGCCGTAAAAGCAAGTCTGCTTATTGGTAAAGGATTGTATGGCGTTGATCTTCAGATGATTAACAATAAAGCTGTAGTTATTGAGATAAATGATAATCCAAGTATCGATTTCGAAATTGAAGACGCAATCCTAGGAGACGAATTGTATTATAGAATAATAAATCACTTTGTTAATGCTCTAGAGAAAAAACATAATTATTATGTCTGATAAAATTGTTTTACGCAATGCTATTTTGACTGATAGCCATAAAATTTGTCAGTTAGAAACTAATAATTTTGCATTAGATGCTTTCTCACAGAGACAAATCAAATATTTGATTACAAAAGCGAAATCATTTTTTGTAATTGTTGAAGTCGATAATAGTATTGCTGCCTCAATGGTTTTGTTAAATAGAAAAAATGTAGGAAATTTACGAGTATATTCCATTGTTGTTGACGAGAAGTTTCGTGGGCAAGGAATAGCAAGAAAATTGTTAGATTATGCTGTTGTTATGGCTATTAAACTTAACAAAAAATCATTAAGTCTTGAGGTTCGAATTAACAATACAAATGCTATCGTTTTTTATGAAAAATATGGTTTTAAAAAAACAACTGTCTTAAAATCATATTATAAAGATGAAACTGATGCTTGGCAAATGAAAATTGCTTTGTAAGTATTCCATTTATGTAATGAGAATTTGCAAATAAATTGACTATCTCTTTACTGTGTCAAAAAGTAAGATTACATTTTTTCAGGTACTTCAATACCGAGAAGTTCCATCCCATTTTTAATTGTCCGAGCGACTTGATGTGAAAGTTGAAGCCTAAATTGCAAAATTTCTGCATTCTTTTCTTTGAGAATAGAATGATCGTGATAAAACTGGTTAAATTCTTTAGCAAGACTAAAAATATAGTTTGCAATTATACCTGGATCTAGCCTGTTCGCAGATTCGTTGATTATCTCGTCAAATTCGGTTAAAGCGGATAAGATTTTAATTTCGCAATTTAACAATTGGGTTTCGGTCGATATTTTTCCTATGAATTTGATGTTCATTTGTTCGGCTTTACGAAGGATTGAGCAAATGCGGGCATGGGTATATTGTATAAAAGGCCCAGTATTACCAGTAAAGTCAATGGACTCTTTCGGATTAAAAGTCATTTGTTTTTTTGGGTCAACTTTTATAATATAATATTTTAGTGCTCCTAATGCAATCATTTTGATAATCCGTTCACGTTCGCTTTCAGATAAATCATCCATTTTACCACTTTCCTCTGAAATTTTTGTTGCCGTCAAAATCATTTCTTCTATTAAATCATCTGCATCAACAACTGTACCTTCACGAGATTTCATTTTACCTTCAGGAAGTTCAACCATTCCGTACGATAAATGCTCTATTTTTGAGGAATAATCAGCATCAAAACGTCCAACAATTTTCTTTAGTACATTAAAGTGATAATCTTGTTCATTACCAACAACATAAATCATTTTGTCTGGATTGAATTCATCAAAACGCTCAAATGCTGTCCCAAGGTCTTGAGTCATATAAACAGTCGTGCCATCGCTTCGGAGCAGGATTTTTCGGTCTAGCCCTTCTTCTGTTAAGTCTATCCAAACAGAGTTGTCGGGGTCTTTTGTAAAAATGCCTTTTTCAAGTCCTGTTGATACAAGTTCTTTGCCCAAAAGATAAGTTGACGATTCGTAATATATTTTGTCAAAACTAATACCCAGTTTATTGTAAGTTTGTTCAAACCCATCATAAACCCACGAGTTCATCATTGCCCAAGTACTGCGTATGTCTTTATCGCCTGCTTCCCATTTTTGCAAAATTTCACGAGTTTCTAACATTAGAGGAGCTTTTTCTTTAGCTTCATCCTCTGTCATTCCAGTATTTACGAGTTCGGCGATTTGCTCTTTATATTTTTTATCGAAAAGTACGTAATACTCACCAACAAGTTTGTCTCCTTTTTGATTTGTGGAATCGGGTGTACTGTTTTCTCCCCATTTTGTCCAAGCCAACATTGATTTGCAGATATGAATGCCTCTGTCATTAATTAGATTAACTTTTATTACATCATTTCCAGCTGCTTTTAAAATTCTTGATACTGAATCACCGAGCAAATTATTTCTAATATGACCGAGGTGAAGAGGCTTATTTGTGTTAGGAGACGAAAATTCTATCATTATTTTCTGTTCCCCACCATTTTTTTGTCTATCGTTATTAAGCGTAAGCTTCTTTAATCTGTTTATCCAATATTCTTGCGTCATTTTAAAGTTTAAAAAACCTTTAATAACATTGTATGAGGCAATATCATCGAAACGTTGTTTAATAAAAACTCCTAAGTCTCTCGCAGTATCCTCAGGTTTTTTCTTACTATACTTTACTAGCGGAAATACAACAACAGTATAGTCTCCATCTATACCTTCACGGGTTTTTTCAACTGAGATATTTAAATCGTAAATTTCAGCTTTGTATATTGTTTCCAGCCCTTCTTTAATATATTTAATTATATTTTTTTCCATAATTTTATGTCGTATGCAAAAATACAACCAAGATTTTTAATAAAAGCTAATTTTTGTTGTTTTGTTGATAAAATTTGCAAAAATCTGATACTATGCAAGTTGAGCATTTTGGTGAGCGTGCTGTGCAAACATATCTGCCATGAAGTATTAACCAATGATGAGCATCAGGAATATCTTTCGTCGGTATATATTTAATTAGTTGTTTTTCGGCTTGTAAAACTGTTTTAGCGTTGGTAGTCAAGCCTATACGTGCCGAAACTCTGAACACATGAGTATCAACTGCCATTTTGGGTTGTCTAAAAAGTACAGAAGCAATTACATGTGCAGTTTTTCGTCCAACGCCGGGTAATTTTTGTAGTTTTTCAACATCATCAGGAACTATTCCCGAATGTTTTTCCATTAGCATTTTAGCCATGCCTGACAAATGTTTTGCTTTGTTGTTGGGATAGGTACATGATTTTATATATTCATAAATGACCTCGGGACTTGCATTGCTCATTGTTGCTGCATCAGGATAATCATTAAAAAGGTAAGGAGTGATGATATTTACTCTTTTGTCGGTGCATTGAGCCGATAAAATTACTGATACAAGTAGCTGAAAATGAGAACCATAATTTAATTCTGTTTCAGCTAATTTCATATTTTCTCGAAATACATCTAATACTTTTTCGAAACGTTCCTTTTTTGTCATTGATACTTTAAAATGAGTTTTTTAGACAACAAATTGGGACATAAAAGTTTACGTCCCAATTTATTAATGAAGTGTTATAATCTATTCGTTTTCAGATAGAAATCTTTCGGCATCAATTGCAGCCATACAACCTGTACCAGCAGCAGTAACTGCTTGGCGATACACACTGTCTTGTACATCACCGCAGGCAAATACTCCCGGAATGTTTGTTTTTGATGAACCTGTTTTGGTTTTAATATAGCCAATCTCATCCGTTTCTAAATAATCTGCAAAAATGTCTGAGTTTGGAGTATGCCCGATTGCAATAAAGAAACCGTGAATATCTATCGATTTTTCTTCGTTAGTTTTATTATTGAAAAGTTTCACTCCTGTAACTCCCGAGCTGTCGCCAAGAACTTCAACAGGGTTATGATTCCAAAGAATTTCTATTTTTGGATTCTCTGCGACTCTTTTTTGCATTGCTTTGGATGCACGAAGCTCGTCTCTTCTGACAATCATATAAACTTTGTTGCAAATACCAGCAAGATATGTTGCTTCTTCGGCTGCCGTATCGCCACCACCAACAACTGCGACATCACGTCCTTTATAAAAGAAACCATCGCAAGTAGCACAAGCTGATACACCTAAACCTTTAAATTTTTCCTCTGAGTCAAGTCCGAGGTATTTTGCTGTTGCACCAGTTGCAATAATCACAACTTCGGCTTCAATTTCGTGTGTATTATCTGCAATAACTTTAAAAGGTCTTTTTGATAAATCTACTTTTGTAATTATTCCAAATCTAACATCTGTATCAAACCTTTGTGCCTGTGCTTTAAGTTGATTCATCATTTCTGGTCCTGTAATTCCCTCTGGATAACCAGGGAAATTATCAATTTCGGTTGTGATTGTCAACTGTCCACCTGGCTGTAATCCTTCGTACATTACAGGGCTTAAATTTGCTCGTGCAGCATAAATAGCTGCTGTATAACCGGCTGGTCCTGAGCCGATAATCAAACATTTTACCTTTTCACTCATTTGTGTTTAATTTATTGAATTTTTTATTTAGTTAATCCTTTATTGTAATATTTTGACGGGTATTGATTGATGAACTTGTTCGCAGCTTCCGTCTTTTTTATTGCATGCCTGTCCATCTATTATTAAGTTAAATTCTGTAACTTCGGATTTTGGTACAAATGTGCATTTAATTTCAACTTTGTCAGAATAACTTTTGACATTCATTGAAAATACATCATCATAAACTTCTTTGGCTTTAGAAATTTCGGTAAATTCTGCAATAATTACATTTTCACCTTCGTTGTCGATGCTCATAAACAAAGGGAGTGGTCCACCTTCGTTCATGTTCATTCCATAAATATACCAGCCTTGCGGAATTTCTGCTGAAATTATTAAAATATGACTGCCAGTTTCCTCACGATATTGCTGTATATTCCAATTAACGATCGATTCTTGAGCATAAGTACTCAATCCAAAACCAGCGAATAAAATAATTGCAAAAATCTTTTTCATTTTATTGAATTTAGAATTAACAACTGTAAAAATAGCAAATTGTTTGCCTAAAACCCCAAATATAGATAGAATTCTAAATAATAATTAATTTTAATTTCAAAATAGTGGTTTTTTAAGGGATTTTGAAAATGTTGGTGGTGGGATTACAGTAGGTGAAATTCATGAATTTCGACTACAATATCCCACAATCCAACAATACCCCCAACCAAACCATTTATGAATTAAAAATATATCGCACCGAACGTCGTCGGATGATAATTCCAAAAATATTGGGCAAATTTGAAATGTTAATATCTCAATATCATAAACGTGTGATAATGTATGAATGGATTGCAATGCCGAATCACGTGCATTTGTTAATTGAATTGGGTAATTAGGATTATGATAATGAAATTTCTAATAAATCATTTCAATATTAACACTATCAGCAATATAAAAAGTACATACATAAGATGCACTGCCAATCCAATGTCCATTTACATTTTCTCCTTGTATGTTCGTTTTTACCGATGCTGGATTTGTAAATGGGTTTCCGTCAGTTATCATATTACGATACCAACTACTCCAAAATTGATAGCCATTATTGTCAATTTTAGACAGCTTGACAGCAACAGTATCTCCAATTTTATAACACACCTTGTCAAGGAAACTCGTGGTGTCGTTAGGATCTTTAAAATCATTATAGTATTCGTTTCTTTCGTATCCTTTAGTAATTGGGTAGAATTCCATTGCCGAGCCGTTGAGTAATTTGTCATCAATTAGGTGCATACTAAAGAAAGGTCTGTAAAACCAATCTTGTTTGCCAACATGCTTTGTGTAAATAGTGTAATAATCTCCTGTTGTTGTTGGGTCTTGCCACCTTACTGTTATAAAACCTAAACTGTCTAAGTTTCCAAGTAAGTCAAAATTTACCGAATCAATTGCAACAGTATCAAGAATATTTGTGGTAGATATGTACTCTTTACCATTATAAATTACTTTTAAGTCATAAGATGAGTTTAATGCACCTTTAAATTTTGTTCCAACAAACGCATAGTATGGCCATCTACTTACGACTTGTTCAGATAGAGTGTCATGTAAACCATTTGATGAAACAATAACTGTTGCTTGATTACTTCCTATCATAAGGTCGTTTACGTAAGCGGTGTCAATTGCGTCAAAATATGCTGAGTTTTTTGAAAGAAAAATTACAGGAAACTCATTTAGTTCAATTGTGCCTTCGATGGTTAATTTTTCTGTTGGATGTGGTAAATCAACCGTAATATCTTTGACACAAGAGACTATTGAAATAAAAATCAAGCTAATTATTATTGTTGATATGATGTTTTTTTGTTTCATTTTTTATTAAAATTTAAAATTCCATGTTATCGATGGTAGTACAGGGAAAAGCGAAACTTGTTTTGCAAAAGTTTTATAAGAGCCATCCTGAACATTTCCTTCGTGGTCAAAATAAATAAAATATGGATTTTTTCTGTTATAGACATTGAAAACTGAGAAGTTCCACGAAGATTCCCATTTCTCAGTTTTTTTATGCTCATAAGTTACGGACAAATCAAGTCTGTGGTAAGGACCCATTCTGTAAGAATTTCTTTCTCCATATTCGCTTACAAGTTCGCCATCTATCAAATATTGACCTAATGGT
>JAQVPT010000065.1 GCA_028701945.1 Bacteroidales bacterium | reverse complement strand
TACAAATAAAAAACCCAGCTATATCACAAGGCACCATTTACAAGACTTTAGAAACATTTGTCGAACATAAAATAATCGGGAAAGTCGAAAAAGCTGGTGGAGTTTTTAGATACGATGGAATTACAGAAATGCACCATCATTTATTTGAAGATGCATCGCAAAGAATAGAAGACTATTATGACGAAGACCTCAATAATATATTAATTGATTATTTTAATGCAAAAGAAATCCCAGGTTTCCAAGTACATAATATCAAATTAAATATTAAAGGGGAATTTAAAAATTAAATAAACATATTATTAACAATTAAAATCAAAAAAAATGGAAGAAAACAACAATGTAAATGTAATGCCAAGAATTGGCGAAAAAGCACCAGAATTTGTAGCGGAAACCACTCAAGGAAAAATAAATTTCCCTAAAGATTACAAAGGAAGCTGGTCAATTTTATTTAGTCATCCTGCTGATTTTACACCAGTATGTACTTCTGAGTTTATGACTTTTGCTAGTATGGAAGACAAATTTGAGGAAGCAAACTGTAAACTTGTAGGTTTATCTGTTGACGGACTATACAGCCATATTGCATGGTTACGCACAATCAAGGAAAAAATTGAGTATAAAGGAATGAAAGACATCGAAGTTAAATTCCCTTTGATTGAGGATATCACAATGGAAGTGGCTACAAAATATGGTATGATGATGCCAGGAGAAAGCAATACTAAAGCTGTAAGAGCAGTATTCTTTGTAGATCCAAAAGGAATTATCCGTGCTATTATCTATTATCCACTAAGTCTTGGTAGAAACTTTGACGAATTATACAGAGCTTTGATTGCAATGCAAACTGCTGATGAATTTGGAATCGCAACTCCTGCTGACTGGAGACCAGGTGACGATGTTATAGTTTCTCCTGCTGGTTCATGCGGAGCTGCTAAAGAAAGAATGGATGACAAAGAACTTGATTGCAAAGACTGGTTCTTCTGTACTAAAAAACTTGATAAAGACAAAGTTTTAAAGGCAATATTAAAGAAAAAATAAAAAACCAAAAGCAAAAAAAACGCAATTAACATTGCGTTTTTTTTTGTTTTTCAGGTAATCTATGTATCACCCTTATATCATATTTCAAACATTTCTCCAGCGAGAATATCCACAAGTTTAATATTTAGCTTTTTTGCTTCAATTAAAGCTCTCTCCTTAGGTTCGTACCAAGGGTGTAAAGCCAAACTAAAAGCCATATTGTGAATTGGTAAAAGTAATTTAGCATCAAGATCTTTTGCAGCTAATACCGTTTGTTCAGGCAACATATGTATTTCCTTCCAAAGCTCATTATATTGACCACATTCTAGCATTGCTAAATCAATTGAACCATATTTTTCTTTAATTTCTTTAAATCCATCAAAATATCCAGAATCGCCACTAAAATAAACAGACTTCCCTCTATATTTAACTAACCATGAAGCCCACAAAGTGTAGTTTCGTTTACCTGCTCTACGTCCGCTAAAATGTCGGGAAGGAGTACAAACAAATTTTAAATCATCGTAAAAAAACTCATCCCACCAATCTGCTTCAATAATTTTAGCTTTATCAATTTTCCATTTTTCAAGATGTGCTCCAACTCCAAGAGGAACATAAAACTTATCTACTCTGTCTTTCAATCCACTAATAGTTGTATAATCAAGGTGGTCATAATGGTCATGTGAAATAATAACTGCATCAATTTTCCCCAATAATTCTAAATCATATTTGTCAAATGTCAATGCGTTTTTAAATCTTTTTACAAAAGCGGGGATAGGAGAAGCGTATTGCGACAACATCGGGTCAAAAAGTAATCTTTTATCTCCAAAATCTACTAAAACAGAGGAGTGTCCCAACCATGTTACCTGAATTTCATTCCCAGTAGGTTTAGGAAAGACTTTTTTTGAATCATGAGCTATTTTGAGGTTTTGCGGTGGACGCTTTTGTTTTCGCAGTTTCAAAAACTGATATGAAAGCAACTTAAGCTTTCCAAAATCCATACTTACATCAACATTACCTGGATTAACAAATTGCTTACCGTTAAAAACACTACAATTATGTATTTTCTGATTACCTTTACCTGGAATTGCTCCAAAATGGTTTGCCCTAAGAATTAAGCTGACTAACAAAACACATAGAGCAATTAAACCTATCAACATATTACGATTATTATTCTAAAACAAATTATTATGTCTATTGATATTTTATTTTAAAAAGCCCTGTTTCTTTAAAACTCCAAACAATACTTCAGAAAAATGCTCATTATTTGCTAAAGGATATCTAACATCTGTAAACACTTGGGCAAGTGTTTCTTTATTATTTTCGGCGATAAATTGCTTATTATCTTCACGAGCTTCTTTCTCTTCATAAAGTTTATTGATATCTTCAGTGGTAAAGTCGTCATATTTTTCGTAATGCACTACTGCTTCTATAGGTAATCTGTCAGTAAGTTCAGGCGTTTCGGCAGGATAACCAATTGTTACTGCAGTTACTGGAATCACACCTTTAGGAAGATTTAAAATGTCTATAATTTTATCAGCGTTATATATTGCTGTTCCCAGATAACAAATTCCTAAACCATTTGCTTGAGCCTCAATACAAGCATTTTGTGCAGCTATGATTGCATCAATCGCGGCTGTAAGAAAAGATAAAAAATTATCATATCCAGGTTCGGCATTCCGCTGACGACACCATTTATTAAAACGGTTAAAATCAGCACAAAAGGTAAGAATGGCCGGAGCGTTTTTTACCATTGGCTGATTAAAGTGTGTAGGAGCTAATTCATCTTTAATTTTAGAATCTGTAGTAACAACTATAGAGTAAACTTGCATATTACCAGTGTTAGAGGCTCTGATTGCAGCATTTAGAATACTGTCCATTACATCTTTAGGAATTTGCTTATCGGTATATTTTCTAATTGAGCGGTGTTCTTTAATTTCGTTAAGCATACTTGTCATTTTAATTTACTGCAAAGATAAAAATTCAATTTGAAATCTAAAAATATTGCTCGCTGGATCATGTTTTAGTCGCAACTTACAACACGTTTTAAAAACATCATGAATCTTAAATAAAACAATTGCAGAAATGAAATATTGCACACCGCCCCAACTTTACGTTTTGGCTATATGTTCTAAATAGTACCTGATTTTTTTGTTAAAAATCACAAAAGGATATCAAAGCAAACCGACAAAACCTATTTTTCTTTCTCCAACTTCATTATTGATGTGCTTGTTTCATTATTGATTGTTTCACTCATGCTTAGCCAAAGTTCTTTATTCGTTAATCTCAATATTTCAAAAGACATTGTCTCTTCCATAAGTATAATATCAACATTATCCTTTTTATCATCGAATTTCCAAGTAGTACTCTCTGTCATGTCATACGACCCCAAAACTGGAACTGTAACTGAAGCAATAAAACTTCCTGTACCGTCTTTATCGAATTTCATTTTAACGCCATTAATACTAAGATTACCTAAGTCAAATCCCATATCAGCAGTTGAATCAGCTGCCATCGACCCCATAAAAATACCAATAATATCGTTAATATTAATAACCGCACCGTTAAGACTAGTTTCTTTTAATTCCCATGTACCTGTTATTCGATTAGTTGCAGTAAGTAAGGTAAATGAAGGTCCTTCTTCGTACTTTTTACACGAGTTAAAACCCATACCCATTAATACTAGCACGGTAAAGATTAAAACGATTCTTTTTGATATAAAATTAGCTTTCATAATTATTAGTTTTTAATTAAATTATTAAGTGCTAAAGTTACAATAAATTTCTTAGTACATGACAAAAAAATACATTTTTTACAAAGCAGCTTATTTAAAAAATCTAAAAAGCCTGGATAGGCTTAATGTTTGTAACCCCAGACAAGAATTTATTCGTAGTCTGGGGTTACAAATAAACGAAATGCTATTTTTGGCGTATATCTTTGCGATGACCAATTTTCTGGTCAGCAAAGATTATGACAAAAATTTTGTCATGTACTAAGAATAATTTTAGTTAAATTAGATAAAATTTACATAAATTTGTTTCAAAAATTCAAACTATTATGAAAACATTCTTTGTCAAACACATTTTCCCACTATTTTTCATTTGCATTATAAGCCAAAATACAATAGCACAAGAAAATACGATTTATTTGCAAGGTAATATTGAGACACGTGCCGCTCCTTTAGAAGTCATTTTTATTATTGATCATTCTAACGAAGATAAAAATACTTCGATGTATGTTCCCAAGCAATTTATTTATGATATGCAAGCACAAACTAAACTTATTGAAGACAGTATTATTATTACTATTAAGAATTTGAAAGCTGAATATACTGGCGTTTGGAATGATACTGCTCAAACTTATGTTGGCTCATGGAAACAAGGAAATCAAAACATTGCCGTTGGGTTCAATAAAATTAAGAAAACTGAGTTGTCTTTTTTAGAAAGACCGCAAACCCCTCAACCACCATTTGCGTATATAGAAAAAACCATTTGTATTGAAAACAAAAAAGGAAATTCTACTTTATGTGGGACACTAACTCTTCCCGATAATCAAAATCAACACAAATTGGTAATTCTTATAACGGGATCGGGGGCACAAGATAGAAATGAAGAAATTGCCGGTCATCAACCATTCAAAGTTATTGCAGATTATCTTACAAATCAAAACATTGCAGTATTTAGATATGACGACCGCGGGGTTGGAGAATCTAAGGGTAATTTTAGTAATGCAACTACTTATGATTTTATGACTGATGCCTACACTGTTGTTAATTATTTTAAAGATTATCCAAATATTGACGCTCAAAGCATTGGTGTGATTGGACACAGCGAAGGTGGAATGATAGCAATGATGCTGGCGGCTAAATACCCAAAAGATATAGCATATATTATTTCCCTTGCGGGTCCGGCAATAAATATTAAAAGTCTGATGCTAAAACAATCTGAAGAAATTAATCGAGCCGCAGGAATAAATGAGTCCGACATTCTTTTGATAAGAGAGATAAACAGCAAATCTTTTGACATAGCAATAAAATCAAAGGACATATCAAGTCTTAGAAAACAAATTGAGGATTTATTTGAATCATACTCAACAAATCTTACACAAGAGCAAAAAGAAGAACTTATGCTAAATCAACGGGGAATTAATCTAGCAGTTATGCAATTATCTTCAGATTGGATGAAATACTTTCTTGCTTTTGAACCTGCAAAATATTTGCGTAAAATAAAATGCCCAATATTAGCACTAAATGGGACAAAAGATATTCAAGTTGATTGCGACGAAAATATTGAGGCATTTACAAATAATATCAATCCCAAAAAGTGTAAAACATTGGAAACTCAAAAGATGAAAGGCTTAAATCATCTATTTCAAACTGCTGAAAATGGCACGGTAGAAGAATACTTTTACATTTCAGAAACATTTTCGGTAGAAACTCTTAAAATAATAGCCGATTTTATTGAAAGGCAATAGTTTTAATATTTTCTCCAAATAAAAGTAAAATATTTGAGCGGTAAAATACTAAATAATATAGTCCTGACGTTATTATTTCAATTATAAACAAAAACTCAGAGCCTATGCCCGAAAGTTACCACTATTTTTACATTTTAAACTCACAACCAAAAGCAATATCAGAAGAAATTCTTTTTGATTTTAATGAACTTAAAGAATTTGATGATTTGTTCGCTGAGTTGCCAGAGTACGAGCCATCGGATTCGGTTTTGGAAAATATTTTCAAGTTAATCTAATATTACAGATTGCTTATTTGTGTAACTGAAGACTGCCAGCTAAATAACTGACAGTCTCTTTTTTTATAATAGTTTAAAGAAAATTAGTTTTCAAAATATTCTTGCCTACACTATATATATTTTGCGGAGATATAAATTGTCATATCTTTTCCATCAAAATCGAAACAAAAATCATTAAATTTTGGCTTTTTCATGCCTGAATGTCTATAATTTGAAAATCCAAACCCCTCTCGAGGCACAAAACAAACATATCTCATAACTCCGTCAAAATCTTCATCATCCAATAAACCGATTCCGTATTTTCCCTTTTCAATATCGCTATATTTTACTGTAATTGAACCATTATTGAGTTTCGATTTTTTTACAATTCTTGCAAACGAAGGAGTCTCGTTACAAAACTGCTTCTCACTCTGAAAGAATGCAAGACGTATTTGACCTTTTGTATTTCTTATTTCAGAAATCTTTATGGTAAGCGTTTGTGCTTCAATGGTAAACACATACATTACAAGTATGACAAGAATTATAACAATTTTTTTCATAAAATATTTTTATCCAAATAAGACCTAAGTAATACTATTTTTCAAGATTTGATGTACTAAAATAATTTTCAACAGCATCGGAACCACGTTTGTATTCATCAATTATAATCTCTGATTTTCTTCCATTTTTATGGTTAATAGCAGTCATATTAAAAGCCATGTGTTTACCGTCAGTTTGTTTTCTATAATCACTCATACTTGAGGTTTTGATTAATTTATTGTCTTTATCATAAAAATCAGTTTTATACGGAAGATGATTCGATTTATCAAGGTAAGTAATTTTTTTAGCAAACTTTTGCACCGATGCAATTTCATTAGTTTTGCATGTAGATTCGATTTTGTAGCAAGCTTTACCATTAAGATTTTCTGTTCCTAAAAGCTTGTAAGTAAATTCATCCATATTAGGGCTACTCATGTCAGAGTTAGAAAATTCACTCCCCATAAAACTTGAAGACTTTTGCGAACTTACAATTCTACGTGTCTTTTTTAACGAAGGCAAATAAACCCACATATCATCATCTTTATCTTCATAATCAAAGATTAGCATCGCGGTACCTTTTACGTCAGCTGGGGCAAGAAACTTCATCATAGTTTTTCTAACCGCACCAAATTTTTTGGTAATATTTGAAACTTGACGAGTCCTCACATTGCCTTTGTTGTCATAGATTTTGAGTGTGGACGTCATTTCCATTACATCAGCCGAAACTGCATCATTTGATTTTTTCATTAAAGCTTTAGCATCTTGAGCATTTACAAAAACACTGGCCAATAAGATGAGTGATAAAATAATAATCGATTTTTTCATTTTTATAATATTTAGTTTATTTATATTTAGTTTGTTTTATATTTAATTCTAATAAGAATTGCTGGGATAAGTATAAGCGCACAAAGCAAACAAAGCAATAGCGAGAATATTATCAAGAAAGCAAATGTCTTAAGTAGTATTATACCAGACAAAAACAGTACCGAAAATCCTAACATCACAGAAAAAGCGTTAATTGTTATCCCGCGTCCTGTATTTCTGAGACAAATATCAATTGCTTCAGTTAGTGGTTTTCCAAGTTCAAGTTCAGATTTTATCCGCCAAAACAAGTGGATTGTATAATCGACTCCAATACCAATAGCAACGGAAGATAATAGCGAAGTTGCTATGTCGAGTCTTAATCCTAGCCATCCCATAAGTCCAAAGTTACAAACAATTGTAAAGAACAAAGGTATGCACCCAATTATACCAGTTTTAAAAGATTTAAAGATTATCCCTAAGAGTATAATTATTGCCCCAAAGGCTAAAATTAGAGAGTAAACTTGCCCTTGAACTATAGAAATAGCCATATCTTTTTCAACGAGTGAAATTCCAGATTCGAACTTAGCATGTTCGGAGTTTTTGCAAAAATCGTGTATTGCAAATGCAATCTGATTAAATTCCTTCATGTTTTTTGCATGAAATTGTATATTGAGAATTGCTTTCTCAAAATTAAAATCGACAAATTTCTCAAAATCCTCAGGATCACCACTCATATTATAAAACTCTATATACTGAGCAATTCCGTCACGAGTATCAGGTAATTTCCCATAAGCAGGATCATCAGGATCGTTAAGAGCTTTACTCATAATTTTTAATATACTCGCCAAAGAATTTACATTCCCAGTCTGTGGAAACTCTTTTACTATTTGCTCAAGCTTATCCATATCGTTGATTACCTCTGGCGATTTAATATCACCTTCAAACATCACAGCAATTGTTTTTGTTCCGCCAAAGAATTCGTCCATAACATCAGTCGCTATACGAATAGAGTGAGATTTAGGCATGAGGTTTTCGTTGTTAATACTCACTTCTAGTCTTGTTATTCCTATTGCTGCAAATACAAAGACTGCTGAAAAAACAAGGATAACAGATTTTGATTTATTAATAGTGATTGAGGATGCAAATTTAAGTATTTTATCAACAGGCGAAGTTCTTTGCCCATTAAAACTTTTCTGAGGTTTTCCCTTTTTCATTCCTATAAGAATAGCGGGTAAAAAATACAAACTCAAAAATAAGGCAAACGCAATACCTATCGAACAAACAACCCCCATTTGTACTGCTGGCTCCATCACATGCACGATTAGTCCTAAAACGCCAGCAATAGTTGTTAAACCAGTTAGTAAAATAGGTTTAGATAGACTACTTACCGTTTCCTTTACGATTTTGTCCATGCTGTACTCCGGATGAACCGAATTCAATTCCTGATACTTTGATATTATATGGACTCCATAGTTATTTGCAATAGAAATCATTAATATCGGCACAAGCACCGCAATCAAACTTAACTCGTACCCCAAAAGTGGCATAAGCCCCATAGAAATTCCTGTAGAAAATATTACTACAAGCATAGGTAAAAAGACTCCTCGTTTTTCGCGAAATGAAATAAACAAGAATATAATCATAACTAGCAAAGCAATAGGCATCAGCACAGTAAGGTCTCTTGTTGCTTTTTTCTGAACCTCATCTCTAAGATAAAGCATTCCAGTAATATCGTAATTATCCTCTCCCCACACTCCTATTATAATTTCTTCGAGTCTAACTATTACTTCCGAATCGGTAAAACCATCTTCAGGATTCAGCATCATAACAGTATATTTAAAATCCTCCGAAACTAAAAGTTTGTAAGCCAAATCATTGGATTTAATATCCGCTCTAATTTCTTCTATCTCTTCTTTGGTTTCAGGAATAAATCTCACTGCTGGATCAACGAGCATAAAACCTTCTTCGCTACGTATATTCTTCGAATCAAAAACAGAAATCACATCAGCAAAAACATTACAATTAGATATCGAGTCATGTATCCTTTCAAGTTTTTCTAAAACATCTTTATTAACAACGTCCTTGGCACTAAAAACAACAATAACAGGATCGTATTTACCAAAAATAGAATCCATTTTTTCAATATTTAATTTTGATTCCGTGTCCTGCGGAGTATAACGCATAAGATCAGGGTTGATTTTAGCATCCTTCATAGGGATAAGAAATACTATAAATAAAATTATTGGAACTACAATTAGTATGTATCTATATGGCTTATCTAAAAGCCTGTTGCGCAATTTTGAAAGTCTATTTTTCATATTTAAAAACTATATTTCATTGATAAAAACACTCCACTCATAATACTCCCTGCAAAATCATATATTGTTTCTTTTGGTCCATTCATAAACTGTCCACCACCAGATATAGCAAGCTCGTCAGAGAGTTTCCACTTAACAGCTGCTCTTAACAATTTCTCCTCTGTCGTAAAATTATAATACAAACTTAAATCACCTGTAAGTGTTTCGTAAAAGAAATCCTTATGAAATGTTACCATAGTCGCATGATTGGTTTGGTAATACTGGTTAAAAATCTTTTGATTGAACTTTCCAGTTTCAAAAGCCACCATGCTATTTAAATAATTACCAAATACTAATGGATCTAATAAATTCTGCGGCAATGAAGGCGAAGTAGCCTTTTTAAAATCAAAAACATACCGTCCAATGTATTCGCCAATTATTTTAACCCCAAAAATATCTTTTTCAATTCCTGCGACATAATAAAGATCTGGATTAGGGATGTATATATTATTTTTATAATCTTCAGTATGATTGAATGCAGCTTCGCCAGTCAATAACCAAGAACCTGCTGGAATACTTAAATTAAGCCCCAGACTATTCTTTTTGTAAAAAGCTGCTTGATTTACAAGACTTACTGACATTGGAGGGACAAAACCTATGTTTTTAACTCTAAACCCATAAAACGGGTCGTATCCATGAAATCCAGTAAGCGAAATGTCGGCAAATGAAAACTCTGCACCAATACGAGCAGAAAAGCTCATATTTTCAAATGATACTTCGGGGAGTTCGTATTGGTCAAAACTAACATCAACTCCGTCCATAATATCCATATCAAAAAGTTCGTACCTATATATAGAAGGAGTAAAAAACGGGATTGCCAATAATTCAATATTTAACCAATTTGCAGGTTTCACATTAGTTTTAAGCATAAAATTCGACATTTGCATATCCTCAATATCAGCACTCAAAAAGAAATAATCTTTAGGGCAAACATTATCAGTAGGATTAAAACTTGTAGCTTTTCCATATTTGACTATTATTTTACCAATCGAAATATCGAAATAATTACTACTATATTCGGCAAAAGCCTCTTTAAGTTGAATGATTGTTTTGGTCTCACCAAAAAAGCTACCGCTTCTTACTCGCAAATCAGAAACAAATCGAGCGTTTCCCTTTTGACCTGTTGCTTGCAATCCAAACTCTCCATAAGCAGATGAAATATCAAACGATTTTGACAATCCAAAGTATGAACCACCAGCAAAACCATTTAATGTATAAGTAGGTTCAGGTTCATCAAAACTCTGTGCATTTAAGCCAAAACCGATAAATAATAGTAATAAGATGTTAATTAATTTAGTCTTCATGTGTATTTATATTTTGGTGTAAAAATACAACGATAATTTTTGGATTAGGTAATTTTTTTAAAAGCTGCACGTGTTTTTTTGGTGTTATTTTTAAAAGATGTACCAGTTTTATGAATAGTTTTGCAAAAAATGTTTTTTTTGTGGAGGATGATAGATTGATTTGTCAAGTTCGCATGGTTTGCAAATTTTCGTGAGCAGGGAACAAAGACTTATCGGGGTTAGTGTTCTTAAGAACCTTATGTTTTTTTTCAACCTTCATAGAAAAAGTATAACAAAAGGCAAGGGGTTTTTGGCGGGAAATTTGCCCGCGCAGCAGCAAATTTCGTGACAAAAACAAACAGGGAATTAATCTTATCATGCTATTATAATGGCTTAATAAAATTTATCTTGAACGAAGTCGAAAAGGAACAAGAAAAGTAAGAACAAATTTATCTGGAGATATCTTGGTGTAAAACAAAGATTTTGAGCTCACTGGGATTACAAATCTGAGTTAGCGGCTGAGACTGTTTTATCTTCAAGTTACCAAGATATTTTATAAAAATAAAAACTGTAAAAAACTTGCACAGTAATTATTAACACTCTACTTTTGACCAATTGGTTAAACCAAATAGTTTATACACATGGTTAAAGAAATATCTAAAAATATCGAAGATAAAATAATGGCTGCTGCTGTCGATGAATTCGAAGAAAAAGGATTTAACGGAGCAAGAATGCAACAAATTGCTGATAAGGCTGGGATCAATAAGGCTTTGGTGCATTATTATTTTAGGTCTAAGGAAAAACTTTTTGAGAAGGTTTTTCTTATTGTCGCCCAAAGAGCATTCAAAAAATTTGCAACAACCCTAAATAATGATGGGACTGTTTTCGAAAAAATCGGGAATTTTTTTAACATGCACCAAGATTTATTATGGAAGAACAGAAACTTTCCGATTTTCTTTCTAAACGAAGTCAACCGCAATCCCAATTTAATTAAAAAAGTATTTGAAAAAGCTGAACTTGATTCAAATATTTTGGGTTTTATTGAACAAATAAACGATGAAAAAGCACAAGGGAAAATTCGCACAGATGTTGAACCTATCAGTCTATTGGTTAATATAATCTCCCTATCGATATTCCCATACATAGGTCAACCTGTTTTAACGGAAGTTATGCAACGCCTCAATTCTGACTATGGAACATTTCTACAACAACACCGCCAGCAGTTGGCACAATTTGTAATTAATTCAATAAAAGCATAGATATGAAATTTAAATTACTGATATTTTTTGCGGTTTTTCCATTTGCACTTTTTGCACAGAGCATTAGTTTGGATTCGTGTCTTAATCTGGCCGAAAAAGCTTATCCTTTACGATCTAAAGAAGATTTGCTTCGACAATCTGCCGAACTCAATAATCAAATCACGAAAACTGCATATTATCCATCGCTAAAACTCAATGCACAAGCAAGCTGGCAAACAGATGTTACAATGCTTGTAATTGATAATCCTATGTTTGATAATTTGTTACCAGAAATTAATAAAGACCAATATAACGTGTATGCTGAATTAAATCAAACTATTTGGGATGGTGGGGCAAGTAAAAACAAACGAGAATTAGAAAATGCAGGTTTAAAGACCCAAATACAGCAAGTAAATGTGGATATTTTTAATTATAAGGAACAACTTGTGGATTTATACTTTGCCGTTCTAAATATGCAAAAACAAATCGAAATACTTCAAATGAAGACTTGGCAAATTGACAACATAATAGGTGATGTTAGGTCTGCAATTGAAAACAATATTGCAATCGAATCTCAATTAGATATTCTGCTGGCAGAAAAAATGATGCTAAGTCAAAATGTCACTGAATTGCGTTACGAGTCACAGGCATTGATAAAGCTATTCTCCCAATATTGTAACACCGACTTTGACGAAAGCACAATGTTTTTAATCCCTACTCCAGACCTAAATATTGAAAGTGCTATCAATCGTCCAGAATTAACCCTGTTTGATTATAGTTCAAGACAAATTTTGGCAGGAAAAGACATGCTTAAATCTGGAAGGAATCCTAAACTACTCGGTTTTGCAAGAGCAGGTTATGGTCGTCCCGGACTTAATATGATGAGCAATGAGTTTGAGCCTTATGCAATAATCGGTGCGAAATTCGTGTGGACACCTTGGGAATGGAATAAAACTAAAAATGAAATGCAAATTTTAGAAATTAAATCTGATATAGTTTACAATCAACAAGATGTGTTTTTGTTACATCAAAATGCAAAAATCGATGCTCAGAAACAAAGAATTTCTAAAATTGAAGTGTTAATGGAACAAGACGCGACCATTCTTGAATTGCGAGGAAACATAACGGCATCATCGAGAGCACAACTAACAAATGGAGTAAT
>JAQVPT010000064.1 GCA_028701945.1 Bacteroidales bacterium | reverse complement strand
TTGCAACATATAATTTCGCAATGTGCGTGAATGTGTTGTATTTAACCAATATTCAGGTGTAATGAAAATAAGTTGTCCGTTTTCTTTTAAATGTTCAATTGATTTTAAAATGAATATGTATGAATAGTCACAAAGGCTATTAAAATGTTTGTTCCACAATGGATTTCTAGCCAATTCCTGTTTTAATTCTTCCTCTAAATTTTTCCAACGAATATAGGGGGGATTTCCAATAATTAAATCAAATTGTTCGTCAATTTTTGCGCTTACAAAACTTTCATTTTTAATTATATCCTTAAATTTATTTGGTATTAGTTCTTTGTCCAATTCATAAGCAGAAAGGTTGTTGATCCCTTTTTTTAATAGTAAATCTAAAAATATTCCTTCTCCACACGATGGCTCCAATACTCTCGAGTTATCGCTAATAGAAGCGAGACTAATCATGAAATCTGAAATTATTTCTGGTGTAAAATATTGCCCATATTTATTTTTTGCAGGTTCTTCAACTATTAAGCTTTTTTCTTCAGATATATATGTGTGTTTAGTTTCTTTCATTTTACAAATATACTCTAAATTTTTTTATTCAAGTTTTTATGAAACCAGGGCAAACGCATACTTTTTTTATCACAATAATTTCAATGTTTTTCATTACTTTTGAGTCTGAAAGACTCATTTATTTTAACCTTTGACTGAACGGAGTGAAAGTCAAGGGTTAAAATATGCTGATGAATTTCTTTTGGCATGATTTTTTGGTGCATAGCAATCCAAAAAGTATGACAAAAGAAAAGTGTGCGTTTGCCCTGTTTATGAAACTGTTCTAAATATACGTAAAAGATACAAGACAATAATTATAGCGAACAATACAGTTCCAACAATTGCAGAGATAAACACAGTATTTGAATTTCCGTTTTGTTTTATTGCAATACCGATAAATGCCCAAATTACAGAGGCAGCTATAAATGGATTATTGAACTTATAAACTGATAAAACAGTAATTATTAGACCGATTGCTATCATTAAACTTGTCCAAATTTCATTAGAAATTCCAAAACCTGTCCAGTTTAAGCTTACCAACCAAACAGTAATATTAGCAACTGTCGCAATACAAATCCAACCTAAATAAATTCCAAATCCAGCTTTAAAAAGGCTTGTGGGAGAACCGCTTAGCCTTTTGTTGATAATTATTATCGAGGCTAATAATAACAACATAATTATAACTGACAATCCGAATTTCTCATAATGCCATGCAAAAATCCATAAGCTGTTAAGTGCCGAACTAATGATAAAAAACCACGAAACTTTTTGGAGTATTTCTTTATTTGAATCAAAGAAAAATAAAATACTGACTACCGCCAGCAATAAATAAATTACTCCCCAAATCGAAAACGTTAATCCAGCAGGAGCAAAGAGGTTAGGATACGAATTTGAAATCATACCAGTTGTTTGAGCGTTTATAGGTAAGGAGTTTGCTAGGAAATTTACGTAAATCATCAGAGCAAAAAAGACCAAGTTTAATATTTTCAGCAGCATAAGATTAGGTTTTAAGTTAGAATGCAATTTACAAAATAATTGTAATAATAATCGTTTCTTTCAGAAAATAATTTTTAGTGATGTTAAATATTTGTTGGAAAAATATGGCTTACAAAAGCTTAACGAACAGCTTTACATTTTAGCATAAAAAAATATGGATAAAAAAAAAGACAGAATAATTATCTGTCTTTTTTTATAATTTGTGTGAAAATTATTCGTCAATAAGTTCTGCTTCAAGTTCTGCGTTAAATTCAGCCCATTCTTCTTCAGTCATTTCATCTAACATTTTAGCAAAATCTTCATCTGTCATTTCATCTTCCCACTCATCATCAAAATCTTTATCGACATCATACAGTTTCATAAGTTTGTCCATGTAAGGTTCCATCTTTGTCTCGAATTTTTCTTCAAATTTCTCGAATTTTTCTGGACATTCTTTTTCAAATTTTTCTGCATCATTTCCCCAATTGTCTAGGAAAGCTTCAAATGCTTCGATGTCTTTTTTTGCTGCTTCGTCGCCTTCGGAAGCTTTGTCGATGGTTTTAAAGTAAACTTCCATCATTTCTTCAGCAGCAACGATAAACTCATCACAATCTTTAAATTCTTTGTCTTTGTACTTTGCTTTTAAATCGGTAAGATTCTCTGCTGGTTTATCAGAACCGCATGAGAAAATTGTAAAAATTAACAATGCGGACAATAAAAAAATAACTGTTTTTTTCATAATGCTATTAAATTTTAAGTTTGTAAAATAATTATTTATGTAAATGTATAAATAATATTTTAGATAGCAACAATTATTAATAAAATATCGGTAACTTTTGCTTATTTTTTGTATTAACTTATCAAAATTACACAACACAAATTTTGTATAATTCGCTGGTTTTACTGTGCTTATAGCTTTAAAACGAAAATAAAAAAGGTCAGAATAAATATCTGACCTTTTTTTGTAATATATATAAATAATTACTCTTCAATAAGTTCTGCCTCAAGTTCTGCATTAAATTGTGCTAATTCTTCATCAGTCATTTGACTTAAAATCTCTGCAAATTCCTCATCAGTCATTTCGTCTTCCATATCTTCATCAAATTCGTCTCCGTACATCGACTCAAAGTATGCATCCATTTTTTCATCGATTTTTTTGTTTAATGCTTCGAATTTTTCTGGACATTCTTTTTCGAATTTTTCAAAATCTTTATCCCAATTAGATACGAAATTCTCAAGACCTTCGATATCTTTTAATGCTTCTTCGTTTCCTTCGTCAACGATATTGATTAACTTAAAGTAAACATCCATTGCTTCTTCGTAGGCAACAAGAAACTCATCACAATCTTTAAATTCTTTGTCTTTGTACTTTTCTTTTAGGTCGTTAAGATTTTCTACTGGTTTATCTGAGCCACAAGAGAAGATTGTAAGCATAAACACTACTGATAATAAAAAGATAACTGTTTTTTTCATAATACTATTAAGTTTAAAATTTGTAAATTAATTATTTTCGTAAATGTATATATAATATTCTTAATAAGACCAAATATTTGCAATTTAATTGTTCTTATTAGGAAAATCGGGAATTGGAGGGCTGTTCTTTTCATATTTAACAAGCTCATTTATAATAACTTCGATTGCTTTGTCAAGTTGATAATCATTATTCATAAATTCTTGATATGGATCGTTATTAACAATTATATCTGGTTGTACTCCAAAACCCTCGATAATCCATCCGTTTTTGTCATAATGAGCAAATTCGGGTTTGTTTAGACTTGCTCCATCAACATACGGAAGCGACCCACGTATTCCAACTACGCCTCCCCAGGTTCTTACGCCAATTATCTGTCCTAATTTTTGCTTTCTAAATTGATATGGAAATAAATCACCGTCAGAGGCAGAGTATTGGTCAATTATTAGCACTTTAGGACCATCTAACATTCCATCAGGTTTTGCGTTTGGTACAGGTACGTCTCTCGACATTGCCATCATTGACATTTCTCTGCGTAATCGCTCTATTAACATTGTTGATACATTACCTCCACCGTTACCTCTGTCGTCTATAATAAGTGCTTTTTTAGATAATTGAGGATAATAATATTTAACAAATTCGTTTAATCCTACAACTGACATATCTGGAATATGTATATAGCCAACTTCACCATTGGTGGCTTCTGAAACTTTTTTAATGTTGTTTTGCACCCAATTAAAATATATTAGGTCAGATTCGTCATCAATTGGTTTTATAAGATATGTTTTTGATTCTTTTGAACGTGGCTTATCATTTACTCCTATTTCAATTATTTTATCTGCTTTATCAATCAAAAGTGAGTATATATTGGAAATCTGACTAAGGTCTTTTTGATTAATACTTATTATATAATCTCCCTCATTAATATTTAAACCTATGCCTAATAAAGGTGACTTGCGACTTTCAGTCCAATTTTCGCCAGCATATATTTTTGTGATTTTAAAATATCCAGTTTTGTTGTCTTTCTCAATTTCTGCACCTAAAAGTCCCATTTTAATATTGCTGAAAGATTCTTTGTCTCCACCATTTACATAAGCATGTCCGGTATTTAATTCACCAATCATTTCGCCGATAATATAGTTGAGATCATTTCTATCATTAACATAAGGAAGCATTTCAGCATATTTGTCTAGCTGTTTTTCCCAATCAACTCTGTGCATTGATGGATCATAAAAATAATCTCTCATCTGTCTCCAAGCTTCATTAAAAATTTGAGTCCATTCTTGTTTAAGGTCAACACTTATTTTTAAATCGCTTATATTAACAGGATTGCTGAGTTTTATTTCTGATTCGGGAAGGTTGACAACATAATAATTATTGGACTTTGATAATAACATCTTCTTATTATCTGAGGACATTTTGTAATTAGAAAAATCTCCAAGCTCGATAGTCTTTTCATCGTTAAATTGATAGAGTTTTAATTTACTTTTCTGATTATAATGCGATTCTATAAAATATATTTTATCGTCAATATAATTTAGTTGTCTGAATGATCCAGCCTCCATAGGCAAAACTTCAATTCGGTTTTCAATGTTTTGAATATCAATATCAAAAGATGTGTCTTTAACAGAAGATGTTTCTTTTGGAAGAACTCTGTCATTTTGAAGTCCAAAAGGAGAGGGGACATCGTCTCTTAAAGTTAAAAGATAAATTCTACTCATGTCCCTATAAGCAATATTCCATTCTGTGCTGCTGTAAATTGGATTAAAGTCTCTGTTAGAAACAAAAAACAAGTATTTACCGTCGTTACTAAAAACAGGATTAAATGAGTCGTACCAAGCAGTTGTAACAACATGTTTTTTGTTTTGCTCGATATTATATAGATAAATTTGTGATACTCTGGCACTATCTTGATCTGTGAAGGCTATCCATTTGCTGTTTGGCGACCAATCATAATCGTGAATTTCCCATATTATTGATTTGTGAATATTATTTATTTTTTTTGTTTCGATATTGATTGAATTTAGACTTAGTTTTTTGTCATTCCACAATAAGTTTTTACTATCTGGCGACCATTTTAATTTATAAATGTAGCCTTCATCAAAATTGGTTAATTGAATTTCTGTTTCGAGATTATCATATTCAGATAAATAGATTTGATATTCTCCGCTTTTATCTGAGATGTAGGCTATGTGCTTACCATTAGGCGACCAAACAGGGTTTCGGTCATGTGCCCCTGATGAATTTGTAATGTTTTTCGTAATTCCTTTAGAAACTGGTATTGAAAAAATATCGCCTCGTGCTGATAAAACAATTCTTGCACCATCAGGAGCAAGTTCTAGGTTTGTAGCGTTTGATGAAACATCTTTCATTACGGTACGACTGGATGCAAAATCCTCTCGTATTTTAATGTTTAGCTTTGTTACTTGCGAATTTTCTATGTCATAATAGTAGATATATCCGCCATTTTCAAAAATTATTTTATTATCCCCTACGCTTGGGAATTTTATGTCATATCTTGAAAAACTTGTTAATTTGTTAGTTTCTTTGGTTTTAGTGTCATAAACAAATAGGTTCATGAAACGGTCTCTATCAGAAAGAAAATATACTTTATCGTTAACCCACATTGGAAATATATCTTGAGCTGGATTATTTGTGATGTTTACTGTTTTATGATTAGCAAAATCGAATATCCAGATATCATCTGCCATACCACCTTTATAGTATTTCCAAGTTCTAAATTCTCTAAAAACTTTATTGAATGCAAGTTGCTTACTATCGGGCGAATATGAACACCAACTGCCTGTTGCTAGAGGTATTTGTTTACTCATTCCACCATCAAGCGGAGCTAAGTAAGTATGACCTTTAAAATCGTTAAATGATTTGCCTCTCGATCTATAAATAACATATTGACCGTCTGGAGTCCAGCCCATTACAATATTATTGGGACCCATCCTGTCGGAGATATCATCTCTTTTAAGAGTTGCTGTATAAGTTATTCTGGTCGGATTTCCACCGCTAAGAGGGATTGTATAAACTTCTGTATTGCCGTCATATTGGGCGGTATATGCAATGGCTTTGCCATCAGGAGAGAAGTGTGGGAACATTTCATAACCTTTGTGAGAGGTTATCCTAGTAGCCACTCCACCATTTGCTGCAACAAGATATAAATCTCCTGCATAACTAAAAACTATAGTATCATTTGCAATAGTCGGAAATCGTAATAAGCGGGTTTCTTCAATCGAAAAGGCACAAATTGATAAAATTATGCCTAAAAGCGGTAACAAAAATAGTTTCATATTATCTGTTTTAAATATCTACCTCAAGCTTGTATCCCATACGTCCAACTAACATTGCATTTTCGTAAGAGTACTGCACTTCTAATACTTTTGGAAGATACAAAGAATTTGCAAGTTTTATGCAAAAATCACTAACTTTTAGACAAGATGCCTGTCCAGTCGACAACATAAACTTAAATTTATACTTATTTGGTATATGGTCGCTTAAACCTAAATCTAAAATTCCGGCTTGTAAATAAACAGTTCTAATTCCATATTTTAGAAATTCCCCACTGGCAGTTGCCAAATATCCATGAAACGCTCGATTTGACGATATCCATGCGTCAAAACCTGGCAATTCAAAATCTTCAGCAGCCGTTCCAATGGTAAGTATGCAGTTTTTGACTTTATTAATTATGCCGTTAATCACCGAAATAGGTGCGTAAAAATTCACATCCATAGCCGATTGATCGTTAAGTGTGCCTGCTGCATTAACTACAAAGTCAATGTCAGGCTGTTTTTGAAGTTCTGTAATAAAGTGATTGACAGAAGATTGATTGGTGAAATCAGATATTAAAACTTCAGCATTTTTGAAAATATTTAAAACTTCAGCATTTTTATTTGCATGTAAAATTAGATTAGCACCACGTTTTTCAAGCTGTTTGGTAAGTTCAAAGCCAATTTTACCCGAAGCTCCGAGAACAAGAACAGTTTTACCCTTTAATTCATTTTTGTGAAAATAAAAGTTTTGATTTTTTTTGATATTTCGGACAGTATAAGCAAAAGCACCATAATTGCCACCTACACCTGCGGTAGCACTAAGTATTTTCATGTTGTCTTTGAGACGATTTTGTTCGTTCAAAAGAGCTAAGCTAAGTGGTACAGTCGCTCCAGAAACATTTCCATAATTATTTTGTGCCTCTAAATACAGTTTTTCTTCAGGTAAACCAAGCTCTGCCGCCGCAGGCTTTAAAATAACATTCCCTGTTTGATGCGGAACAAGTAAATCAATATCGTCAACGTTCCAATTCGTTTTTCCTAAACAGGCTTTTGAGGCAATAGGCAAGTTAATCGTTGCACGGTCTTTTATAAGACTATCGTCCATATATAAATCTCGATTGGCATCAACACCTACGTAATCAAGCATTTTGAGATCGTGAAAATTTACAACAGATTGTACACCAAACTTTTCTTTGTCCTCTGTTTTTGTAATAATTACCGCTGCTGCTGCATCTCCAAATGTAACAAAAGGAACAAATTTAATCCTGTTTGTGAGAAATGATGACATCGTTTCGGTATGTGCTATCACAATATTCTTAGCATCTGGATGCATGTTAAAATACTCAATTGCTCTTTCGAGATTAATATTAAAGCCTGCACAGCCCGAACACAGGCTAAAAGTGGGAGAGTGGTTATCAAAATCTACAAAATACGATTTAATTGTGGCTGCAATACCTGGTGCTTGCTCATGTGGTGAAACAGTACTTATCATCCACGCATCTATTTCGCCAGCTTGTACGTTAGCATCTTCAAGTGCTCGTTTAATGGCTTGAACTCCAAGGTCTAAAGAGGTTTCAGCATAATAAAGTTTTTTTGTAGTTGGTGGAAAAGGTGTAACGTGATGTCGCTCATAAAAACCCATTTTATAACCAGCAAAATAATCGAAAGTTGTTTTTCCAGGATTGCGTTTTAAATATTCTTGATAATTTTCGCTCTTTTCTAGTTTTGATTTACTAAAACCTTGTAAAAATCCTTTTTCGATAGCTTCGTAAATATCCGAATTGGTAATTTTATACTTTCCAACTGAGTATCCATAACCGCTAAATATATAATTTGTATGCATTCTACTTTGCTTTTATAAGTTAAATTAAAACTTTAGATAACCATCTTTTATTACCTTTAGTTTAGATTCGTAAGATATTCTAACATTTGAAATTTTCATTCTGTAAACTGACTTTAACATACGAGCAGCTATTTCATTTGCGTTGATAAGATTTTCTTGTGCTATCATCATCATTGAGGCATTTACTTGTGCTTCTTCTAATTTTGAAATCATACCTTCATTAACTAAACCGGGCAGGTAGTAAATGCATGAAACTCTGTTCTCATAGAGTTCTGAGGCAAAATTAACCGCAAACCCTCTAAGAGCTCTTTTGGACGCAACATACGAAGTGGAACCTGGAAACTGTGCATCTTCACCGATTGAGCCTGTAATTAAAATAGTATCTGTTATATATGGCTGTAAATGTTTACATATTGACTTAATAGACAAGTAGTTAGCTTGCATTACTTTTACAAACTCTTCATATTCAACTTTGCTTGCTTTTGAAAGTCCGCCAGTAATAGCGTGTGTGTTTATAAGATAGTTTATTTGTATATTTTGATCTTTTATAAGTTTTGAAAATTCTTTAATTGCTGTTTCATTTGCAAGATCTGCCTGCCAAAGCTTGACGTTGCAGTTAAATTCATTTTCCAACTGAGTTTTTATTTCTGTAGCAAGTTTATTGTTCTTATTAAAGTGTAATATTAGATTTGCACCTTCGGCAGCGGCTAATTTAGCGATTTTACTTCCTATACCACCAGTCGCTCCAGTGATAAGAAGAGTTTTGTTTTCGAGTTCAGGCTTTTTAGTGAAAGAATAGGTTTTTTGAGGTACAATATATGTGAATCCGCCAAACTCTCCGCCTAATCCTGCAACGGTTGTAAGAATTTTTTGCCCAGGTTTTAGGTTTTTTGATTCTAATAATTTGTGTAAAGCTGCTGGAACAGAAGCACCAGATAGGTTGCCATGATTATATTGAATCTCTTGTAACATTTTATTAACGTCTATTCCAAGTATTTCTCTAACTTCCCAAACAATTGCATTTCCTGTTTGATGTGGGATAAACCAATCTACATCATTTGTTTCCCATTGGGATGAAGTAAGTAGTCTTTCTGCTGCATTAACCATATTGGGAACCGCACGTGATTTAACTCTTCGTGCATCCATATATAAATGTCCTTTTTGATTTGCACCAAGAAAATCTAACATTCTTGTATCTTCGGCATTAAAAGTCGCTACTACTCCACATTTGTTTTCCGTTTCAATACGACTCAATACAACTGCTGCTGCTGCATCGCCAAAGGTTGAAAACGGCACAAAATCTCGCTCGGTTGTGAGTAATTCGGACATCACCTCAGAATGAGCAATTACAATGTGTTTCGCTTCTGGATTACTTTTGAAGAATGCAATCGCACTCTCAATATTTATATTAAATCCCACACAGGCGGAAGTCAAAGAATAAGTCGGTTTTGTGTCGGTTTGATCAGTAAAATAAGCTTTAGTAAACTCTGCTATTCCTGGAGCATACTGATGCGGAGTCGCTGTTCCAACAAACCACGCATCTATTTGATTTCCCGAAATTCCAGATTCATCTAATGCTATCTCAATAGCACGTACCGCTAAATCTAATGTATTTTCGGCAGTTTTATAAAGATGTGCGACAGGAGGGAAGGGCACCACGTTATATCGAGTTTCAAACCCCATTTTTTCTTTAACCATATAATCAAATGGGTTAAGATTAGGATTTGTCTCACACGAGGATTTATAGTTATCTGAATTAATTATTCTTGTTTCGTTAAAACCCTGCAATAATCCACTTTTGACATGCTTATAAATTTGATCGTTTGTAAGTTTATACTTACCTGTAACAAATCCTGTTCCTGTAAATATGAAACTGTCTGTCATTATTTATTTGTTTTATTTTTAAAAAAATCTTCAATCATTTTTCGTCCACTGATTTGCAATACAGATGAAAACTCCATTGCTTCCGCATTTAGACCTTCGTTAAGGTCTTTATATAAGTTTGTATATAGCACTTTTTTAATAGCTATAAGTGATGCAGCAGGTTTTTTGCATAATTCTTGTGCAAAATCAAAAGCTTGGTCGTAAATATCATCAGAATTACAAACTCGTTGAATTAAACCTTTTTGAAATGCTATATCAACAGGAATTTGTTCTCCAGTAAACAGGTAGTAAGCAGCATCGGCGGGGCTTAGTATCCTTGATAAAATACTTATTCCGCCAGCACCCGGAATCAAACCAAGCTCTGATTCGGGAAGTTTTAGTATTGTATCGTGAGTACAAAATCTGATATCGCAATGTAATGCTAATTCAAATCCTCCGCCAAATACAATTCCATTGAGAGCTGCAATTACTGGTATTTTTAAACTTTGCAACATACTAAACGATTTTTGAACTCGAACGCACATTAAAAATGCCTCCTCGTAACTTGCATTTCCTATTTCTTTTAGATCTCCACCAGCAGAAAAAACTTTATCTGTACCTCTAATTATCAAAACTTTAGCTAACTTGTTCTCATGTAATGCTTCAACTACATCAATAAATTCATCAAAGAATAATTGACTTAGTGAATTAAGTTTTTTTTCAAAATCAAGTTTTAAAATAACAACTTCATTCCGTATTTCAACACTGAGGGTTTTGTAATCCATACTCTAATTTTTCTGTAAAAATAATAATTTGTTTCCAAAGCATGACCTAATTTTAAGAATAATACAAAATATCGACAATCGTGATCGCTTTTTACAATGATTTATTGTTGATGTTGATTATTCAAAAACAATCTATTGCGAAGTCAGGGCAAACGAATACTTTTTCTATCACAATAAATTCAAATGTTTTTCATTAGTTTTAAGTCTGAAAGACTCATTTATTTTAACCTTTGACTAAACGTAGTGAAAGTCAAGGGTTAAAATATGACGATGAATCTCTTTTGGCGTGACTTTTTGGTGCATAGCAATCCAAAAAGCATGACAAAAGAAAAGTATGCGTTTACTCTGATTGTAAAGTTAGATAGTTTGAGTAATTGCAAAAAAATCGCTAAATTTGTAAAAAAATGAAAATGAAAAAACTAATAAGTAATATCAAGGAATTAATCGCCATTGACGATGACGCAAGGCTTCTTGTACGTGGTAAAGATATGTCTGAATTAAAAACCATAAAAAATGCTTGGTTATTAATAAATGGCGAAATTATAGAAGATTATGGCGCTATGTCTGATTTTAATGAGGACATATTAGGCGATTGCGATGAGTACGCAGAGATTGATGCTACTGGTAAAATAGTTATGCCTTCGTTTTGTGATTCGCATACGCATATTGTTTATGCAGGAAGCCGTGAAATTGAATATAGCGATAAAATACGTGGCTTGAGCTACGAAGAAATTGCCAAAAGGGGAGGGGGAATTTTAAATTCTGTCAAATTACTTCAAAATACAAGTGAAGATGAACTTTATGAGCAGTCATTAGAACGAATTGAGGAAATAATTTCGCAAGGTACTGGAGCGGTTGAAATTAAAAGCGGATATGGTTTGACATTAGAAGACGAAATGAAGATGTTGCGAGTTATTAAAAGATTAAAAGAAACAACTCCACTTTTGATTAAGTCAACATTTCTCGGTGCTCATGCAGTTCCAGAAGAATACAAAGCTAATCAAGATGATTATGTTGATTTAGTTATAAATGAAATGATACCACAAGTTGCAGCAGAAGACCTTGCCGATTATATTGACGTGTTTTGCGACAAAGGATTTTTTACTGTTGAACAAACAGATAGAATTTTGTTAGCTGGAATTAAACACGGATTGAGACCTAAAATACATGCTAACGAGCTTGCAAACAGTGGCGGTATTCAAGTGGGAGTGAAGTATAACGCACTTTCAGTAGATCATATTGAATATACAGGAAAAGAAGAAATTGCAGCCTTACTTAATAGTGAAACTATGCCAACAATCTTACCTGGAGCAGCTTTCTTTCTAAATATGCCTTACTCACCTGCAAGAGAGATGATTAACGCAGGTTTACCAGTTGCAATTGCTTCTGATTACAATCCAGGATCTTCGCCCAGTGGGAATATGAAACTTATGATGTCGTTTGCATGTGTAAACTATAAAATGTTGCCAGAAGAAGCAATATATGCTACAACAATTAACACCGCTTATGCAATGGGAGTTAGTGATGTTGTCGGAAGTATCACGAGAGGAAAACTAGCAAACTTAATAATCACAAATGATATCCCAAGTTATCAATTCTTGCCGTATGCTTATGGCTCTGACTTGATTAATAGTGTATTTCTTAAAGGAGAAATAATATTGTAATTGTTTTCTTATCAGCCACTTTGCCATAGGTAAACGGGGTTTTAAATCGTATATTTTTATTCTGCCGCTAATTGTGGTGTGTTTTTAAATAAAAATCAGAAAAAAACTCTACCTTTAACAAAAAGATTATATCTTAGCAGTAACTTTTTAAGCATATTAGTCGTTATAATACAGTTTTAAACATGTAATTATGGAAATAAGAGATAGTATTATCAAAGCATTAAAGGAGAATAGTGAGTTAAAAGCAAGTGAAATTGCAAGTATTACTGGACTTGATAAAAAAGTCATAGACAAGGAAATCGCAAAATTAAAAAAGGAAGAAATTATTACTTCTCCAAAAAGATGCTATTGGTCTGTTAAGTAGTTGTTATACAAAAGTTTAATTGTGTTTGTTTAATGAAAAAATTTAAGTTGTATTTTGTGTTCGCAATTGCTCTTTTGGGTATAAGTTCGTGTACCCAGAAGATTGATACAACTGAGAAACTTTTACAAGAAATTTCTAAAAGATACAACGAAAAATGGTTTAAACAGATAGAGTTTTTGCAAACTACCAACTTTTACAGGAATGACACTATTTATAAATCAGAAAGGTGGTCTGAAGAGTATGTTTTTCCAAATCAGTTAATTATTAAGGTAAATGGTTCATCTGAACAGGAAGATGGCTATTTATACAGAAACGATTCGGTATATATATTCGAAAACAGTCAATTAAGTTACGCACACAAAGTAACACACGATTTATTAATCCTTAGTATGGATATTTATAATATGACTGCTGAAGATGCTTTAAAGCGATTTGCAGAGCTCGATTATGATATTAGTAAGTATGAGACCAGAATATGTGATGGACGCAAAACATATATTGTTGGAGCT
>JAQVPT010000063.1 GCA_028701945.1 Bacteroidales bacterium | reverse complement strand
TCGGCATATTTTAACCCTTGACTTTCACTACGTTCAGTCAAAAGTTAAAATAAATGAGTCCTTCAGACTCAAAAGTAATGAAAAACATTTGAAATTATTGTGATAAAAAAAGTATGCGTTTGCCCTATTTGCAGCACTCTATTCACGAAAATTAACCCGAAACATTTTAATCCAAATCAAATAGCACAGCGACAAGTTAATAAGGGATTGTCAAACAATAAATCAGTCATTTTGACTTGTTCTTTTGCTGTTTTTCATTGTTTCAAAATTAGCAAAGCGATGCACTGAGTTTTTATCGAAGTGAGCAAGCTATTAGCTGAATTTTGCGTCTCGAAAAACAGCAAAATATCTTCGTCAATTCTGCATACTTTATTATTTGACAAACCCTAAGCAAAGCAAATGAAACCAATAAACAAATTTTTTAAACTTAGTATTTACAGTATATTTGCAAAAAAACGCATAGTGAAAGAGGAGTCTATTAATCATATAAAGAAGAAATTATATTTAATTATCTTTAAATCAAATACTCGCTGGGGTAAGGTGTTTGATGTTTCCTTATTGGTGGTGATTTTGATAAATCTGCTTGCTGTAATGTTCGATAGTATTGGATACTACAAAACAAATTATGGTTTATTACTTAGTTTGGTTGAATGGATTATCACAGGACTTTTTATGATTGAGTATGCTCTACGGATATGGGTTTTAAATAAAAAGTCGAAATACATTTTTAGTTTTTATGGTGTTGTTGATTTATTGGCAATATTACCGTCATTTATCGGATTATTTATAGCTGGCACACACTTACTTGTCGTTATTAGAACACTGCGATTACTTAGGCTGTTTTCAATTTTTCAACTTAGTAATTACACAAAACAAGGAAATATTATTATAAAATCAATAGCCAGCAGTTGGTCGAAAATTTCTGTGTTTCTCTTATCTGTTTTTGTAATTATTACAGTTATTGGAACCTTAATGTATCTTATTGAGGGTGCAGAAAACGGTTTTACTAATATTCCAATCTCAATATATTGGACAATAGTTACAATTACGACGGTCGGATATGGAGATATTTCACCTGCAACTCCAATAGGTCAATTTATTGCGAGTGTTACCATGGTAATTGGTTATGCTATTATTGCAGTACCAACAGGAATAATAACTGCCGAAACTTTAACTCAGAAAAACAAATCGGTAAAATGTTTTAAATGTTATTGTAGTGATAATGATGATGATTCTAATTATTGTAAGGTTTGTGGTGAGAATTTGAAGTCTGGGGAAAGGAAATAAGTCTTAGTAATCGGTGATCGGGGATGTCGGTAATCGGTTAATTCAGTATTGTTTAGGATTATTGAAAGCAAGATGCTTTTGAACAATGGAACGACGAACGACGAATCCGCCAGCGGGCGGAAACAAATGAACAGATGAGAAGGTTAGCTGATGTGGGGCTACAGAATCACTGGATTACAAAAACACAGAATCACAACATTATCTGAACAAGAGAACAAGTAATCGGATGTCGGTAATCGGGTAATTTTATTGCAAAGTTTTACACTTATTGATAGCTTGAAATTTTGAAGAAAGAACAGAAGAACATTCGAACATTTGAAGTAAGAACAAAAAAAACAGATGAGAAGATTAGCTGATGTGATGATACAGAATCACAGGATTACAGAATCTCTGGGACACTGGATCACAGAATCACAACTTTATGAGAAACAACAAACCGCAAACCGTGAACCCTTCTATAACGCCTCTAAATAAAGACTTTCAGCATCTTTTAAAGTGATTTTTTGTGGATTACTATTTAATAGTCTCGTTATTTTCATAACTTTTTCAGCTAATCTTGGGATATCGGATTTTGAGACCCCGTAAAAGCGTAAAAATCTATTTATTTTTAAGTCATCTATCAATTTATCAAGTTTTGCCAACAATATTTCTGCTGCCGCAATATTTGTAATTCCTATGGTATCTATTCCAATTGCTCTTGCCGCCATTGCATACTTTTCTGGTGCGGCGGATAAATTAAATCTTAACACAGAAGCTAACATTATTGAGTTTGCAAGTCCGTGAGGAATGTGGTATTCTGCTCCAATAGGATATGCAAAAGCGTGAATTGCTCCTACACTACTGTTTGCAAATGCTTTTCCTGCAAGCATACTACCATATAACATTTGGGTTCGAGCTTCCTTGTTTTGCCCGTCATTAAAAGCGTCCCAAATATTTTCATATAATATTCTCAATGCTTCGAGAGCTAACATGTCGGTAAGAGGATTTGCTAAACGTGATGTAAGTGCTTCTAACGCGTGAATTATTGCATCAAGTCCGCTAAATGCTGTTACTTCGGGTGGTAAACTCAGCGTAATAATCGGATCTAATATTGCAACATCAGCATATAATTTAGAACTTACCAATCCATTTTTTGTTTGCTCTTCATTATCGCTCAAAATACTTATATGCGTTACTTCAGAGCCAGTTCCAGCGGTTGTTGGAATTAGAATTAGTGGCAATCCGTCTTTTATGAGCTCGATTTTGTTCATTAGCTCTTTACATGGTTTGCCAGTAACTAAACCTACAGATACTACTTTAGCAATGTCTAGAGCCGAACCTCCACCAATACCAATAATTATATCCCACTTTGTGTCAAAAGCAGCATTAATCGCATCATCAGCGATTTCGTAACCTGGATCTGAAATAATATTGTCAAACACACAATATTTAAAGCCCTCATGTTCTAACTTTTTTGTGATTTTATCCCAAAAACTTAAAGTTTTGATTACTGGATCACAAATAAAAAAAGCTTGTTTTGCTTGTAAACTTTTTATTTCCTGAATTAGTAAATCCAGCGAGTTTTCGCCAAAAATAAGTTTTGGTATAGATTGAAATACAAATTCTTTCATAACATTTCTATTAATAAGCAGTAAAAAGCACAAATTAAAGTAAAATGGAGTGATTTTTCTAAAAGATAACATAAAAATAGGAAATTATTATTACAAAAAAATTAACTTTGCCATCATTAATATGTTTATTATATTAATTTTGTAATTATATTAAAAACTAAGATAAAAATAATTAATACTATAATGAAAAAAGGGACATTAATATTATTTGTAATTTTGTTAGCAATTGGCGGATTCGCTCAGGAAACAGACACTGTTTTGCAAAGCCAGCCTGAGATTCCTGTAATTACCTTAAACGATTCTGATTTTGACGATAATGAATCGCAAGATATTTCGGGTTTATTAAGCTCATCTACTGATGTCTTTGTAAATACAGCAGGCTACACATTTGGTCAGGCTCGTTTTAGAATAAGAGGTTATGACAATCGCAATTCGCATGTTTTAATTAACGGGATTTTTGTAAATGATGCTGAAACTGGACGACCATATTACGGCAATTGGGGAGGTTTAAACGATGTAATGAGGAATAAAGTTGTTACACCAGGGCTTTTATTTTCGGATTATTCGTTTGGCGGAATTGGTGGAGCAACTAATATTATTACACGTGCATCCGAACAACGTTCAGGTACAAGCATTTCGTACTCTGTTGCGAACAAATCTTATCGTAATCGTGCAATGATAACGCATTCAACTGGATTAATGGATAATGGATGGGCGTTTACTGCTTCAGGGTCATCACGTTGGGCACAAGAAGGATATGTGCGTGGAACTTTTTACGAGGCCTATTCTTATTTTTTAGCCGCAGAGAAAAAGATTAACGATAAACATAGTTTAGGATTAACAATTATGGGTTCTCCTTCGAGACGTGGAAAATCTGGCGTCGGTATTGCTGAGGTTTATGAGCTATCAGGAGATAATTTTTATAACCCAAACTGGGGATATCAAGATGGCGTAATGCGAAATGCCAAAGTAGGTACATTTAATCAACCTCGAGGAATGCTTTCACATTATTGGGAAATTGACCCTACAATGAAATTAACGACATCGGCCTCTTATATGTTTGGTCGTGGTGGCTCGACAGCATTAAATTGGTATGACGCTGCCGATCCTAGACCTGACTATTACAGAAACCTACCTAGTTACTATGAAGAAGGCGAGTATAATTATGGTTATTTAACAGAAATGTGGCAAAATAGTGAAACTTTCCGTCAGCTTGATTGGGACTCATTTTATGATGCAAATAGAAAAAACTTATTTACAGTCGAGAATGTAGGCGGAGTAGATAGTGTTAATATTACAGGCAATAGAGCTAAATATATTGTTGAAGACAGAAGATATGATCTTAAAAGATTCGACTTCGCAACATTATTTAGCAAAGAATTAAACGAAAACTCAAAAATAATTGCTGGAGCAAATTATATGTCTAGTCAAACGCACAATTATAAAACTGTCGAAGATTTGTTGGGAGCAGATTGGTGGGTAGATATTGACCAATTTGCAGAACGTGATTTTAGTGATGATTATATCATCCAAAGTGATGTAAGTAATCCAAACAATGTTGTTGAACAGGGTGAAACTTTTGGATATGACTATGTGATAAATAATAATAAAGCCAATGTTTTTGCTCAATCAGAAATAAAACTTAACAGAATAGACGTGTTTGGCGGATTTGACCTTTCTTACACTGAGTTTTGGAGAACAGGAAATATGAGAAACGGTAAATTCCCAGCTGCTTCATTCGGCAACTCACCAACTCATAAGTTTTTCAACTATGCTGTTAAAGCTGGTGCTAATCTAAAAATAACAGGAAGAAACTTTGTTTTACTAAATGCTTCTTACCGTACTGTCGCTCCTTTTACTAGAGATGCTTTTGTTTCTCCACGTACACGACAACATGTGGTTAACAACTTAACAAGTGAGGAAATTTATACTGGAGACCTCAGTTATTTTTATCGCTCACCATATTTGCAAGCTAAAATAACAGGATTTTACACTCAATTTATAGATGGTATGGAAGCCTATAGCTTTTATCACGACGAGTTAAGAACATTCGTTAATTATACAATGACTGGTGTTGACAGAGTCCATTATGGAGGAGAGTTGGGTATCGAGGCAAAACTTAGCTCAACTATTACTGCTACATTTACATCTGGATATGGAAAATACCTATACAGCAGTCGTCCATCAGTAACAATTACACAAGATAACAGTTCGGAGGTTCTTGCTGAAAACAGAACTGTTTACATTGAAAATTATCATGTTGGTTCGATGCCAGAATTTGCTGCCTCAATAGGTGGGAAATATAATGCTCCAAAATATTGGTTTGTTGGTGTTAATGCAAACTATTTTGCCGAAAGTTATATCAATTTAAATCCAGAAAAGCATACAGCCGAAGGATTAGATATTTATGTTGATGATGACCCACAAGTTAAAACAATTTTAGAACAAGAAAAACTTGATCCTGGTTTTACCTTAGATATTTGGGGAGGAAAATCATGGAGAATAAATGGTTATTCAATAGGATTTACATTGAGTATTAACAATATTTTGAATAATACTGATCTTGTTACTAATGGTTACGAACAATACCGATTCGACCAAACAAATATCGACAAATTTCCTAATAAGTATTTTCACCTTTATGGTAGATCGTACTTCTTAAATGTGTATTTCAGATTTTAATTATAAAACAAAACGAAAATGAAAAGAATATATATATTATTTATAGCAGCAGTTTTAATTACTCCTTTTTTTATGACAAGCTGTGATGAGGAACTTGACACACCGCCAATAGCCACTGTAGATCAAAGCAAAGTTCTTACAATTGCGGATATCTATAAAATTAAAGCTGACAGTAGTTTTGAATATATGTTTAAAGATGACTACATGCTGTATGCAACTGTTACAATGGACGATTATGAAGGCAATATTTACAAAGAAGCTTATGTGGAAGATGCCTCAGGAGGTATTAACATATATAGACTTAGCTATGCTGAATCATTTAAAGTTGGCCAATATGTCAGAATTAATCTGAATAGAGCCAGGGTTGTTGATTATAGTGGAAAATTAGAACTTGTATTTGATAGTGTTTTAAACACTAATAAAAGTATTGTTGTTCAACATGCAAATAATCCAATAATACCTGAGCAGGTAACAATTGCAGATATTGAGACCGGAAATTATAAGTGTAAACTAGTAGAGGTTCAAGGAATTCAATTCGCAAACAGTGAACTAAATGAAACATATTTTGGTAATGTTACTTTTACAGCAGACAATAGGCTTGTTGAAGATAGTACAAAAACAATAGTAGTTAGGACAAGTAAGTATGCTGATTTTGCAAAAGATACTGTTCCGCAGGGAAGTGGTAAAATGGTCGCAATAGTTACACTTCATAGTTCGGGCTGGCAATTATTGGTAAGATCAATAGACGAAGTAGATATGAATGAACCTAGATTTTAATCAAAATTATAAAAAATTATAAAATATATATATTGTGAAAAAAACATTTATAAATATCGGTTTAATCCTAGCAAGTTTAGTTCTTGTTTTAAGTAGTTGTATCCACGACGAATTTGATGAGCCACCAATAAAAGAGATTCCTATAGGGGTAGTTCTTACTATACAAGATTTATATAGCATATTCATGAGTGATAGCGTAGCTTCAACTAGTTATAAATTTGTGGATGATTTCTCTGTTTATGCTGTTATTACAATGGACGACAAATCAGGAAACATTTATAAAGCAGCTTATGTACAAGATGGTACTCGTGCTATTAATCTGCATCTAATGTCGTCAGGTGGTTTATATGAGGGCGACTCTGTAAGAATATATCTTAAAGGTTTGACTCTCATGGATTACCGTGGTATGATGCAGCTTGACTCGGTGCACGTTGACAATAATATTGTTAAAGTATCAACACTTAAGCATAAAACACCCGAGCTTGTTACTATCGACCAAATAAACACAGGACAGTATCTCGCTAAATTGATTAAATTGGAAGATATGCATTTTATCGAAGAGGATTTAGGTAAAACTTATGCAAATAAAGAAGATCTTATTACAGAAAATAGAACTTTAGAGGATGAATTAGGACAAAGAGTTTTCGTTCGTACAAGTGGATATGCTAGTTTTGCGGGAAATAAAATCCCTACAGGTAAAGGTTCGGTTATAGGTATTCTTGGAAAACATGATGATGATTGGCAACTGTTAATTCGTAGCACCAGCGAAGTGAAATTTAGAGATGCAATTATTACTGTAAATTTTGACGAAATTGAGAATGGAGTTCCTGTTGATTTGGAAGACTGGGAAAACTATATGGAGATAGGTTCTTTATCATGGATGGGATATGTCGGTACGACTAATTCATCTGTAAGAATAATTGGCGACGGTCAAGAAAACTCAACATGGTTAATTCTCCCACAACTTGAAATTAATAAAGGAGTATTAGAATTTAGGACAAGAGCAGGAAACCTTACTGGTGCGAGCCTAAAGGCCTTCATATCAAATGATTATGATGGCGAGGGGAATGCTGAAAACGCGACTTGGACAGAACTTCCTGCTAATATTGCGACTGCAACGTCAAGCTCCTTTGGGAATTGGACACACTCAGGAATGATTGATTTGTCTGAATATAATGGGCAAGTACGTATCGCCTTTAAATATGTAACTGAAACTGGACAAAGTGGGCAATATATGTTAGATGATATCCTTATTTACAGTGAATAAAACAACTACTAAGAGTGATATTATTCACTCTTTTTTTTATATTATGAAACAAATAGTTTTATTTATATTATTGGTATCATTTTCTTTCGGCGAGATATTTTCTCAAGCTAATCAAGATAGTCTGAATAAAATATTAGCTGAGATAGAACAAATAGATACCAGGCGAGATAGTTTACTCGATTTAGTAGAAACGATTAAACTCAATAATCTTAAATCAAACTTGTTGGATAAAGGTATTCCTGAATTGCTTGAATCGGAAAAATTAGTTTGTCATTCAGCATATTGTCTTGTCTATAACGAAGAACATGAAATGGCGAAATGGGTAGCTCATATTTTAAGCCATGAAATTGTAAATGGAAATGTTTCCCGAACAAACGATTTTAGAGAAGATAGCCTTATACTTACTGGTTCATCGCAAGAAGCAGATTACTTTTTGAAAGAAAAACAGGAGGACGGAAATTATAAATATGAAGGATTCGGTTATGACCGTGGACATTTGGCTCCTTCGGCAGACTTTAGGTGGTCGGGAAAAGCACTATCTGAATCTTATTATTACTCGAATATGACTCCTCAACTACCTGATTTTAACCGTGAAATTTGGGCAGACCTCGAAAGCTTTTTAAGAGCATACATTTATAATAATCCAAACAAGGATATTTACATAGTTACGGCACCTGTTCTAAAAGACGATTTACCAAAACAAAACCGAAGTGTAAACAATATGTCAATTCCTGAGTGGCATTATAAAATTGCAGTGGACTTTGAGAATGAACAAGGGATAGCGTTTTTAATTCCGCAAAAAAAGACTTATGATATACTGGAAACCTATGTTGTAAGTATTGATTCAATAGAGGCATTGACAGGTATAAATTTCTATCCAAATTTAACACAGGAGCAAGAAAATAAAATTGAATCGACTGTAGATATTTCCACGTGGCGAAGCGGAAAAGCAAAAAATGATGCAACTCCAATGAATCCCGATGACCTTCCGCGAAATAGTTACAGCACATTGCAAGCTAGACAATTTTATGATTATCCAAAAGATGTAAGCATTTGTGGAACAGTTGTCAGTACACATAAGTCGAGAAATGGCCACATTTTTATCAACATTGATAAATCTTTTCCAAACCAAATATTTAGTGCTACTATCTGGAAATCCAATGTTGTTAATTTTAGTTATGATCCTGCAGTTTTTTTGCTGAATAAACAAGTTTGCATTAAAGGAAAAGTTAAAGATTATCAAGGGACTCCTTCTATTTACCCTGAAAACGAGAGAAAAATAAGAATAATAGAATAGTTGAGAGGGGTGTATTTTAGGTAAGTAATGCCGATATAATATGTGCTTAAAAAATCATGACAAACTTAATCATCATGCTATTTTAAAAACTCAATTTGTAAATTTTATCCCCTTAGTAAACCACACTTACAGTACCTGTATATGGCTCAGTTCCATTGAATAAATTAATCACATATAGATAAGTCCCTGATGGAACAAACTTTCCATTATAGGTTCCGTCCCATGGATCATCCAATCCAGTTGCATGGTATAATGGTTGTCCCCATCTATTAAACACATAACTATTTGCACCAGGAAACATGTCAATATTACCAATAACCCACGTATCATTAACATTGTCGCCATTAGGAGTAAAAGCACTAGGAATTGTAATGCAATCCACTTTAATGTCTTTGAGGACAATAGGGTTAAGTTCATAGACACATTGATTTGCATCAGTGATTGTAACAATATATGTCCCTTCTTTGAGCCCGTGTAAATAACTTACATGCGGTTGTCCGCTATTCCAAACATATAAATATGGCGATGCTCCTCCAACTACTGTAAGTTCTATGTAACCGTCATTGTTTCCAATGCAAGATGGATTTCCATAAGCGATAGTAGGTTCAATTCCAGTCGGTTCAACGATAGTGGCTGTTCCATTTGCCGTACAACCGTTTGCATCAGTTACTAATAAACTATATTCTCCTGCAGACAAATTATTAAAATTTGCACTTGTTGAAGTAAATTGGCCAGATCGCCAGAAGTAAGTGTATGGTGAGGTTCCGCCTATTACATTAGAGCTTAAAGAGCCATCACTCTCGCCATGACAAGATATTCCTCTACTGGCAATAGTAACACTAAGAGGTCTTTCAGGTTGGCTGAGTACAATTTGTTTTGTTGCCGAACAATTATTACTAGAAGTAACTGTTAGTGAATAATTTCCACCTGTTAAATTAGAAATTGTATAAGTGCTGCCAGGAATAGTTATAGAATTCGTACCCCAATTAATTATATATTCAGGTGGTGCATTATTAATTGTTATAATGATAGAACCGTTACTGTCACCACTGCAAAGAGGATTTTTACCAACAACATTTACATTAGGAGTAGGGATTATTGTGATAATCATAGTAGCCTCAACAGCATTTTGCCCAGGTGCTGGTGTGAACGTGTAAGTTGTTGTGGCTGTGTTGTTTATCGCAGGTAACCATGTCCCGTTAATTCCATTGGTGGAAGTCATTGGCAATGGCGGAATTATTTCCCCTGAACAGAAAGGTCCAATAGCATTGAATACTGGATGTATCTCTATATTAATTATAATTGTCAGAGTAGCTGTTGTGGCACATTGTCCAGCTGTTGGTGTAAAAGTGTAAGTCGTTGTTGCTGTATTATTTACTGCAGGCGCCCATGTCCCAGTTATTCCGTTAGTCGAAGTGGTTGGTAAAGATGGAATTGATGTTCCGATAAGATAAGGTCCCACTGCTGCAAAAGTCGGAGTAATATTCGGTTCAACTACAATTGTTTGAGTGGTAGTGGTAGTACAACCTCCTGATGTTGGTGTAAATGTATAAGTTGTTGTTGTTGAATTATTAATTGCAGGCGACCATATTCCAGTTATTCCATTTGTCGAAGTTAAAGGTAAGTCTGGAATAATATCACCTTCACAATATGGTCCAATTGGTGTAAATGCAGGAGTTATATTTGGATTAATTGTAATTGTCATGGTAGTAGCAATTGCACAACTTCCAGTTAATGGTGTAAATGTAAAGGATATTGTTCCATCAACTGCTGTACTTATTGTGGCAGGTAACCAAGTTCCCTCTACTCCGTTTAAGGAAGTTGTTGGTAATGTTTCTGGGGTATCTCCAACACAATACGGTCCTAGTTGCGTAAAGTTCGGAGTTAAAATCGGATTGATGGTTAAAGAATACGTACTAAGAACAGTGTATGTGTCTCCTGCATCAACAGAACCATTTCCATTTGAGTCGCAATATGCATAAGCACTAACAGTTTGAGCGATTGTACCTAATGTTCCATTTATCCCATTAGGGAAAACGCCATCAGGTGCAACTGAACCTCCAATAGGCACAATACTTGAAAAAACAATGCAAGCTCCAGTATTTGAATTGTTAACTAAGTCTTGCCAAGTGGCGACATCAAAAGACGCTCCAGAACAAATTTCATCTGCATCATCTAAAACTGGATAAACAGTGCAGCAAGGTTTGTTGATATTATCAGTATATTGACATGTAATAGGCGAAGGAGCCAATTCGTCAAAAGTAACATCAACTGACAAATTAAATGAACCTGCTGTCCATTGCCCAGAGTAAAGAGACCCACATGTTACACCTGGAATAAATGTAGTGTTTGTCGTTCCTGAGCTAAAGGTATTAGGGTAAACATAGACTACAATAACACTATTTTGATTATATCCTCCAGGAATATAAGCTAAATTTATACTAATATTTGCACTTGTTGTTGGGTCAGAAAACATTTCATCGTGGACAACACTTCCGTCAATCATAATTGTAATCCAGAAGTCAGTTGCATCATAATTTGGATGAACAAAACAATATCCTGACATATTAAATGTAAGATTAAGTGCTGTCGCATTACCACCAGACGCGTTTGCTGGAATTGTTAGATAAGCAGAATTGTTTGTTCCTCCAAAAGGACTACTTACCACAGAAGCCGCACTTGTTGACATTGCATAATTCATTGGTAAACTTGGTCCAGCAGTATTGCAACAAGCGAGACCGCCATTAATACCATTATATTGCAAAGTAAAAGTTTGTGGGGAATGAGCAATACACGCATCAACTGCTGCAGTTGGATCGGGTGTAATGTCAAATAATGAGCCTAAATCACTAAGGGCACAATCGTTTTGCCAATTTGTTATCCACTCGCAATTGTCAGCATCAAAACTAATTTCTACAATATCACTAATATCTGAAGGAGTATTAGGATATATCGTCATAGTATGTGTCCCACTAGAAATTACAGTGCCAGTAGCTTGACAAGTTATTTCCCATGGCAAGTTTACTGATGATGTGGAGCAGAAAAATGAATTATTAATAGTTAATGGAACTCTAAAGTCGTTGCAATTTACAACTGTTTGAGACACATTGCCACTTGGAGTAGTAACATTAATGATTGCAGGAGAAATTACAATATTTGGCATAAACATAGAATGCGATTGTGCACCAAAATTTCCAGTAATGGGTGTTGATATATCCACTCCAGATTGTTGAATAGAAATAAAACCTCCGGAAGCAAATCCATCCCCATAAGAATCATATACCGTTATTGTAAAAGCAGAACCTTGTACATTTACGTCAATTGGGCCAACAGAAGTAAAAATATTTGCTCCGTTAGTGCCAGGCCCTCCAGAAGCAAGAATATTTGTTGTTAAATTACTGGTTACACTCCATGTTATTTCACTAGCGTACGATGAGCCATAGTTTCCTACTACGTCGAAAGACATTTCTCCTTCGCAATTTGTATTTAGCACTTCTAAATAATAAATTTGATTTGAACAATGATCGTTAGAACTAGACACTGTATTTGAATAAACGGGGCAGTTTCCTAAAGGTCCTCCACCTGGGCAATCTACACTTACTGTAACAGTTGTTGATGCACTTGATGAATATAAATCAGCAATTAAGTAGTAGGTTATACCGGCAGTTAGCGAAATAGTATGCGAAGTTCCGCCAGACACAGCACTCCAATATCCTGATGATAAGTTAGTTGAAGTAGGAGAACATGCTGACATAAAAAAGAAATCTGCATCTGCTGTTCCCTCGTTAACATGAAAAGTATAAGACCCAGTTGTAGGAGCAGTAAAACTCCAAACTTGTTCCGTACCAGGATAACTAAAGGAAGTACCATTATAACTATTCCATTGACCACCTGGAGATGATAAATTTGCAGTGTATGAAACACCACATTGCATTGTCGTTGCAGCACTACAAGGATCGGAGGCTGATGAGTAAGTAATTCTGATAGTAGTTCGCTCACTACTGGTTATCATTGCAGTAGCATCTCCAGGATCCGTACCATCTTGACGCTTATGTGTTTGCAAACTAGAAACAGTTTCTTGTGCCATATACTGAGAGCCACCACTGCCTCCGTAAGTATCATTTACCATTACTAACAAGTTACCCGAAGTATAACTATATGATACTGGTATGGCTTTCCAACCTACAGTATTATCTTGAGTAGTGTTTGCATTATATAAAGCTGTTAATCCGCCAGTATATGTTGTAGAATTCCATGCAGCCGTACTTGTTATTGTTGTGCCAGTTATACTACGCATATAAACTTTAGTCGGTTTTGTTCGAGCCGCTGCTGTGTTTGTTTTATAATACTCTATCTGCGTAATATTACCA
>JAQVPT010000314.1 GCA_028701945.1 Bacteroidales bacterium | reverse complement strand
CATTTATTTTAACTTTTGACTGAACGTAGTGAAAGTCAAGGGTTAAAATATGCCGACGAATCTCTTTTGGCATGATTTTTTGGTGCATAGCAATCCAAAAATCATGACAAAAGAAAAGTATGCGTTTGCCCTGATATAATCGCAAAATATCCGATATAAATAGAATATTTTTTAATTGTACTATTATTACAAAAAGAAACAACTTTAATTTACGCATAGCATTAAGTTAACTTTTCAACAAAACATAAACAATCGTCTTTTAAACAGTGTTAAAAATGTATCTTTACATCTTCAAAAAAAATCAAATATGAAAGGGAAAGCGGCAGAAACACCTTTAATGAAACAATACAACGGTATTAAGGCTAAACATCCTGATGCAATTTTATTATTTAGAGTTGGCGACTTTTATGAGACATTTGAAGAAGATGCTGTTAAAGCGAGTTCGATACTTGGAATAACATTGACCAAAAGAGCTAATGGTGCAGCATCATATATCGACCTTGCTGGATTCCCTCATCATTCTCTTGATACTTATTTGCCAAAATTAGTTCGTGCAGGACAACGGGTTGCGATTTGCGAGCAACTTGAAGACCCAAAATTGACAAAATCAATTGTTAAAAGGGGAATTACAGAGCTTGTTACTCCAGGAATATCAATGAACGATAATGTTCTCGAACAAAAAGAAAATAATTTTTTGGCAAGTATATTTATCGGCAAACAAATTTATGGAATTTCATTTCTTGATATTTCGACCGGAGAATTCTTAGTTAGTGAAGGCAATGTAGAGTATATTGGTAAGCTCTTACAAAGCCTGAAACCGAAAGAGATTATTTACGAAAAATCAAAAAAGAAAATTTTATTTGAGACTTTTACGGACATTAAAACAAGTTTTGGACTAGACGATTGGGTGTTCACCGAAGATAACGCAATTGATAAATTAACAAGTCATTTTAAAACTAAAAACCTTAAAGGCTTTGGAGTTGAACAAATGAATGCTGGTGTAATTGCTGCTGGTGCGATATTAGATTATCTTGATTTTACTCAACATAATAGACGCGACCATATAAAAACGCTTGCCCGTATTGACCAAAACACCTACGTTTGGTTAGACAGGTTTACAATTAAAAATTTAGAGATATTTAATTCCTATAACGAAGGAGGTAAAAGTCTTATTAGCATAATTGACAACACCTTATCACCAATGGGTGGTAGAATGCTTAAACGTTGGGTAGGACTACCTCTTAAAGATATTTCACAGATACAAGAACGCCATAATATTGTAGAGTATCTTATTCAAAATGCTGATTTTAGAGAAAAATTGCATAATCAGATTAGAAGAATAAGCGATATTGAACGGTTGGCATCAAAAGTGGCTGCTATTAGGATAAATCCACGCGAAACTTTACAGCTAAAAAATTCGTTAGATGCAATTATCCCAATTATTGACGAATGTAGAGCAATTGATAACCCACTTTTGCAAGAAATAGGCGAAAAACTCTTTCCATGTGATGAAATACGTGAAAAAATTCAAAAAGAAATTAATCTCGAATGTCCAGCACTATTAAATAAAGGGAATGTTATTGCAGATGGTGTTAACGCCGAACTCGACGAGTTGCGAGCAATTGCATGGGGCGGGAAAAAGTACCTAAATAATCTCGAAAAATCAGAAAGTGAACGCACTGGAATAAGTTCTTTGAAAATTAGTTATAACAATGTTTTTGGATATTATTTTGAAGTTCGAAATACGCATAAAGACAAAGTTCCACCAGAATGGACGCGGAAACAAACTTTGGTATCAGCCGAAAGATATATCAACGAGGAGCTAAAAGAGTATGAAGAAAAAATACTCGGTGCCGAAGATAAAATGCAAAGCATCGAAAATCGTCTTTTTAACGATCTTGTGATGGCTATTTCTGATTTTATCGGTGCAATTCAGAGTAATGCAAATATTATCGCCAAACTTGATTGCCTGCTATCTTTTGCGAGAACCGCAATTGAAAATAATTATTGCAAACCTAATCTTAACGAATCAGACATAATCGATATAAAAGATGGACGTCATCCTGTAATTGAAAAACAACTTGCATTTGGAGAAGAATATATTGCTAACAATGTATATCTTGATGATAAAACTCAGCAGATAATGATGATTACTGGTCCTAATATGTCTGGTAAATCTGCATTATTACGTCAAACTGCACTAATCTGTATTATGGCACAAATTGGTTGTTATGTGCCAGCTCGAAAAGCCGATTTAGGCATAATTGACAAAGTATTTACTCGTGTTGGTGCTTCGGATAATATTTCGATGGGTGAATCTACTTTTATGGTCGAAATGCTGGAAGCGGCAAGTATAATGAATAATATTTCTCAAAAAAGTCTTATTCTACTTGACGAACTTGGAAGAGGAACTAGTACTTATGATGGAATATCTATTGCTTGGGCAATTGCCGAATATATTCACGAGCATCCTAAGGCTAAAGCAAAAACTCTGTTTGCAACTCATTATCACGAAATGAACGAAATGGAAAAATCGTTTAAACGAATCAAAAATTATAACGTTTCGGTACAGGAAGCAAAAGATAAAGTAATATTTTTACGCAAAATCCAACCCGGTGGAAGCGAACATAGTTTCGGAATACATGTCGCACAAATGGCTGGTATGCCGAAGTCTATTGTGTATCGTGCAAAAAAAATCCTCGAACAATTAGAAGGTGATGCTAAAGATATTGTTTCAAAAGACACTAAAAATCTCGCAAAACCAATCGGCGATATCGCAAGTAAACGTGATGGGTATCAACTCAGTTTCTTTCAATTAGATGATCCTGTACTTTCGCAAATTCGTAAAGAAATCGATGGAATTGATATTGATAGCCTTACGCCATTGGAAGCATTAAATAAATTAAACGAAATAAAAAAGGTAAGCGGAAGTAAGTAGAGTTACTCGAAGAACATTTAGAAACGGAAAACATTTTTTTGTATCTTTGTAATATATAACCAAGCCATAAATTATGAAAATCTTAAAACTTAAATCCGGAATTTACAAGAAAATTCTTGGAGTATTTGGTGCTGCTGGGTTTCTAGTAACCTTTCAGGCATGTTATGGAACTCCTCAAAATTTTGTGAGTGTGCAAGGTAGCGTTAAGCACAAAGATACTAATGAAGCTTTAGTTGGCTTGCAAGTGAGTGTTTATTCCGAAACTGATTCTGTTTGTGTTGCAACTGATGAAAATGGAAAATTTGATGGGTCGTTAATTGCAGAGAGCAGTATTAATATTAAGGTTATTGATGTAGATGGGCCTGCAAATGGGAGTTACGGCGAGTATAACACAACTTTA
>JAQVPT010000062.1 GCA_028701945.1 Bacteroidales bacterium | reverse complement strand
CATTTATTTTAACTTTTGACTGAACGTAGTGAAAGTCAAGGGTTAAAATATGCCGACGAATCTCTTTTGGCATGATTTTTTGGTGCATAGCAATCCAAAAATCATGACAAAAGAAAAGTATGCGTTTACCCTGTTCTTATTTTAACTAATGTTAATGTGCTGTAAACCTTTTTAGTAAGTTTTGGTTAAATATTCAAACTATAACGTGATGATAATTACAAAAGATACTAATATTGATGTTTTGATTGACAAAGTTCCTAAGTCTATGAAGTATTTGTCAGAAAAAGGAATTCGCTGCATTATCTGCGGTGAACCAGTTTGGGGAACTTTAGAATCAGCTGCAAAAGAAAAAGGCTTTAATGATGCTCAAATTGAAATATTTGTTAAAGAATTGCAAACCTTATCGATAGAATAATAAATACTATTATTTCTGATGTTCATAAAAGTGGTGTAGATTTCTATTTAATCTTTTAACCGTAGTAAAAGCAAATTTCGATTTTGAAGCGAAAAATGGATTCTTTGCATAATAAGGAAACGGTTTATCAAGTTGCTTAAATTCGCTATTCATTATTACCAAACCCTGTATCATTGTTTCTGACGCAACTGTTTTAAACTCGGCTATATAATAGTGGTAGTTTTCAAAATCAGGTTTAATTGACGAATCTTCCTTAAGACTATCATTCAAAAAACGAACTTCTGAAAACTCTCCTTTTTTTATGTATGATGATTTATCAGAATAAAAAAAACACACCTCACAAAAATTAAAATTCTTTCTGAAAGCGTTAATTATTAGTTGGTTGAGCGACTTCTGCTTAAGCTCTTCTTTATCTGCAAACTTATTCCTTCCAGCATTTCTATACACTTGCAGTGATCGTTCTTTTGTTTGCAAACGTACTAATAGGACAGAGCTGTCATGTAGTCTTACAATATGATTTTTTGCCTCAATATATTCATTTGTGGTTTGACTAATGGAAATGGTTGATAAACTTGAAAAGATGATTATTAATGTTATTATGCGAATTGTTGCTTTCATAAATACTTTTTTTTGCAGACATTATTTATTGTTTTTTACAAATTTTACAAAATCCTTAATAATATAAAAGCTCATTCCTGGTAGAACGATAAATATTAGAGGATTTGCATCCCAAGCAGCCGAGAAATCAAATGAAAGTAAATGGATAAATGCTCTTGTTAAACCACAACCTGGGCATCTTATATCAAAAAGAGTGTACCAGATACACGGAATTAAAATATCCACTTCGGCGAAGATATACAAAATTAGTCCGACAAAATAGTACCCAACTATGCCAGCAATGACTATGTTTTTCTTTAAATAAGGAAAAATAATCTTATTGAGAATCGTTTTTTTAGAATAATTTAAATTAAGATTTGAGTGGTCTTCCTTCTGCATCTTTAAAATTATCTGAGACTATTTGTATCAGGTCAACAAGAGTCCAAATACCACAACCTCCCCAAGTTAGAAGTTGAATAATTCCAATACCAATATGTCCTGTATAGAATCTGTGTAGTCCATGAATTTGAACAACATAAGGTAAAATACACAGAATAAGTGCAGTAGATTTTTCTTTATCACTAACTGCAGAATTGTTTTGGGGTTGATTTGGTTGTTGTCCTGTAAAGAATTGCTGTACAGGCTGTTGTGTGTATTGTTGTTGCTCTGCTTGAGTTTGTTGAGTTTGATTTGCACCACAAACTGGGCATATTATTGCTTCAGCTGGAATTTGAGCACCGCACTTAATACAATATTTAGTATTTTCCATAATTATAAATTTTAATGTTAAAAAAAATAGGGCTAAGATTTAGCCCTGATTTTTTTTCATCGATGATTATTTTTCTAATGGTCTGCCATCAGCCATAGGCATTTTGTCTGTTAAGATCATTATTAGATCATAAAGAGTCCAAATACCGCAACCACCAACAGTAATTAACATTAACCACCAGTTGCTGTATCCCATCATTAATCTGTGAATTCCGAGTGATCCTCCAAACCAGCAAATTAAAGCCATAATCATTTTCTTTTGAACGGGTTTTTGTTCTTCAGCCATAATTGTAATAATTTATAATTTCGCCTACTCTAAAGTTTTCGGCATCCCTTTAAACAACTGGCGTAAAAGTAGTAAAATAAATGGGAAGTTAAAATATATTTTTTTATTTATTTATTAAGGGTTGTTAATAACTTTTTAATACTTAATAAACTTCATCGAATTTCCACTTTCGATATTTGCAAAAATCTTGACAAAGTATATGCCGTAAGCTAAGTTCTTGATATTAATATGTGTTTCATCTTTATTAATAATTCCACTAAAAATAATTTTACCAAATGTGTCGTATATAATAAAATCTAAAGTTATATCAATATGATTTTCTGCTTTTATAGTGATTTCTTCTGAAGCAGGGTTCGGGTAAAGCGTAAAACCGAAATCTGTTGAGCTTTGCTGAGTACTGTCGTCGAGTTCGGCGATAATATTAAGATGTAGGTTTAAAATACTATCACAACCAAATATTGTTTCCAGAGTGCTGGTAAATACAAATTCTCCAGGAATATTAGTAGCAAATATCTCAAAATTATTTTCAGCATATGTTGTACCTTGTGGTATTGTGTCAAATAATTCTGTTATAAATGTCGGATTTGTACTTAGGTTGAGAATAACTAAACTGTCGCATCCGTTAGCGGCTGTGTAAAATAAGCTGTCTGTTCCGCTTGTAGATAGATTAAACCCATTTTCAGAATATGTTTCTCCTTTGCAGATTGAGGCGTTAATATATGATCTGTAATAATCGCCAACACTTAATTCAAGAGTTATTGTGCTATCGCAACCATGTTGTGAAATTAGAGTAGTGTCATAAATACCCGGCTCAGTTAATAGATTTCCATAAAAATTATATTCGCCAGTTTCACAAATCATAATATAGTTAGTGTCGTTTTGGAATGTTGGATTAACGGTAAGCCGCAAAACGTTCATACTGTCGCAAAATTCGGATGAATACACAATATTGGCGTGTTCAAATATTCCAGCTATATTTTGTGTCTCTAGTTCGAATCCATTATTACGGTAAATGTTTCCTTGGCAAATTTCATCATAAAAATAGGTTTGATTTACATAATTAATGTTTATTGTATAGAGCCTATTTTTATCTCCATTAATTACTTCTATTACGCCTGGGTTAGAACCATTGGGCTGAGTAATATTGACATTTGCATTAGGGTTTGATGCTTGTGCTGAAAAGGTCGGAGTTGAGCCACATTCGTAATTAATAGTATAATTATAAATATTCGGATTAAACCCATTGATTAATGTCCCGTCAACTAATATTTCGGTCAAATTTGTATTATAAATAAGTTCAATATCATCAATATAAAGTTGGTCGCTTGTTGAACCGACACCTTGTACCATATTTGTTGTAAATGTTATTAAAATAAAGTAAGGAGTGCTTGCTGTATAGATATAATTGAAGGGTACTGAATATCTTTTCCAATTTTGGTTTGCTCGTGTAAAATTGATAACGGATCTCCCAACAATATGTTGAGATGCAGAAGGATCGGAGATGTCAGGATCAAGATAATTATAATTATCATGGATAATTGCATTCATTCTTGCACATTGTGTTTCCGATGGGCATAAAAATTTAGCCCAAAACACAATTGAATCTGGTTTTGCATTAATATTTTGTTTAAAACTCGAATTTGAGGTTCTGGTTATATTATAGTTTTCGGCACTTGCTGCTGTTGTGCTTCCAATTCGAATTTGTCCAGTAGTTAGTGTTCCGTTTGCTATAATTCCTAATACCGAATTGGCAAATAATTTACAGCTGTAACTTCCAGATGAGTTTGGTCTTGTATCACTTGATTTCTGATGTCGAGTAGTGGTTGCTGCACTGCACCCTAAAGCAGCAAACCCTGTTAAATCACAAGCTGCCGAAGGAAAACCGTTCCAAAATGATGGTTCGTCATTTACGCCAGTTCCATCCCAATTCTCAAATCCTCCATTCGGTAATTGATAGGTTTGAGCAAAAGAGCAAACGCTTATTAATAGTATAAAGAAAAATATGGCAGTAACTGTCTTTTTCATCTTTTTAAAATTTACACTGTAAAAATACGAAATTTACATTTTACTTTAACATTTAACACTCGTTATTTATAAAAAACATGCGATAAATTAGCGAAAAGCGACATAATGGCATTTCAGTTAGCCTTGTTGGCGACATAATGTCATGCTGTTGGGTGTAAATGTGACACTTTTACCAAAAAAATGCCTTGGAATATCATTTGTAATTAGTATCGGAAAGAAAACAAATAATTAATAACTTAAAAATAATAGGAGGACAAAATTATGTTAATAAAAAGAAATTCAAATGCCTACTTACCTTCAGTGTTTGACGCATTTTTTAACGATTCAGTAGAGACTAATGAAAATTCAGTATTGTTTACAAAACCAGATTTTAATGTTTTTGAAACAGACAAAGAATTTATTGTTGAAGCCGCAGTTCCAGGTATGGAAAAGACTGATTTTTCAATTGAAGTGAATGATAATGTTTTGCAGATTTCAAGCGAGAAAGAAGCAAAAGCCGAAAATAAAGAGCAAAAATACTATTATCGAGGATTTTGCTACGGCAGTTTTAAAAAATCATACAGTTTGCCTGATAATGTTGATAAAGAAAAGATTTCAGCAAACTACGAACAAGGTGTCTTAAAGGTGGCTATACCAAAAGATATGGAGGCGAAATTATCGCGTCAAATTAAAATATCATAATTGAAAATTATAACAGACTTAAGAACGAGCAGTTAATTTTGCTCGTTTTTTTTTATATATTTCGAGTTTATGTCGGCACAGAATTTTGAAATTTACTATCTTTGCAAAAACAAAATTATGAAAACGAAACAAGAAATCGTAAATAATTGGTTGCCAAGGTACACAGGAAAGCAGCTTGATGACTTTGGTGAGTATATACTTTTAACGAATTTTGAATTATATATAGAGTTGTTTGCTCAGTATAATTCAGTTCCTGTTGATGGACATGATAAAAATATGTCAAATGCTACTTCAGATAATATTACCATAATTAATTTCGGCATGGGCAGTCCTAATGCTGCTACTATACTTGATCTTTTGAGTGCAATAAATCCTAAAGCGGTACTTTTTTTGGGGAAATGTGGCGGTCTTAAAGTCAAAAATAAACTCGGGGACTTAATTCTTCCAATTGCTGCAATTAGAAGTGAAGGTACAAGTGATGATTATTTGCCACCAGAAGTTCCGGCTTTACCAGCTTTTATGTTACAGCGTGCAGTTTCGACATCCATTCGAGATTATGGACGCGACTATTGGACCGGCACAGTGCTTACAACAAACAAACGAGTGTGGGAATATGACGAAAGATTTAAAAAATACTTACGTAAAACTAGAGCAATGGCTATTGACATGGAAACTGCCACAATTTTTAGCGTTGGCTTTTCTAATAGTATTCCTACAGGTGCACTTTTGCTTGTGAGTGATCAACCAATGATATCTACAGGTATTAAAACCGACTCCAGTGATAAAGGGGTTACTGAAAAATTTGTCGAAGATCATATTAAAATTGGAATTCAAGCTCTGAAACTTATCGAAAGAGGCGGAAAGTCAGTAAAACACTTGCTTTTTGATGATTAATATTTTTTAAACAGTTTTCGGTTCTCAGTTCTCGGTTCTCGGTTCTCGGTTCTCGGTTCTCGGTTCTCGGTTCTCGGTTCTCGGTTCTCGGTTCTCGTTCCTTTCCCTTTGCGTCTCTTGCAGTTATTGTTATTTACGCTGAGAATTGTCGAAAGTTCCTTTTTCTTTTGTGTCCCTTGTGGTTTCCTTTTTCCTTTCCCTTGCGTTCCTTGCGGTTTCCTTTTTCCTTTGCGGTTCTCTGCGTTTTCCTTTCCCTGCGTCCTTTGCGGTTTTCTTTTCCTAGTGTTCCTTGTGGTTTCCTTTTTCTTTCTTACACTGCTAAAAAATTACAATTATTCCGAATAATAATTAATTACATCTTCTAACGTCTTATGACAAACTGGACAAAAATCATATCCTAAAGCTTTCATCATGCAATTCATGTACGGTCTATAAATACCTTTTGCCTGGTATCCGCCACCTTCATAAACGCCAACTTTACTAATATTCTCATCGCTAACTGGAGTTGGTATAGGCGTATCAGCATCGAGCATATCTTTCCATTTTGAGTCAAAGTTTACCAGTGTCGTTAGGTTTTGCTGATAAGGTTCGGTGTTTTTATTATAAATGTCTTCGGTTGCAACTTCGTCGGTATAATATTCATCGCCGAGAGCTCCGAGAGAATGTCCCAGTTCATGCGAAAAGACCTGATTAATATAAGCATTTTTAGCACTTGAAATATTCCAGAAATTATATATCCCTCCACCTCCGTAAGTTTCGGTATTCACCAAAATACACACTTGGTCGCAAGGAGCTAATGCTGCATAATCCCTTATAGAATGGTAATCAGAGCTTGTAAGGTATCTTTCGCTGCCGAATGTATTAAAATTACTATTGAGAGCTGTTGATTTCCAAATGCCTTTATGTGGTTTGTCTGTTCCGCTTTCTGTCGAAACTGCTGCCACAGCCCAAATATTAATTTTGCTTTGGAGTTTTTTGAAAGGAGCTAAGTTTAATAAGTAATTACTAATTTTTGTTACGTCATCGTAAAAACTTTGCTTTTCGTTTACTGTATATCCATCCCCAATAAACACTAAATCTAAAGCTTTATCGGAAGTATTACCATAATGTACTTGTTTAACTTCGGCACTTACAGTTTTTTCATTTTTATTGTTTACATCGAAAGGGTTAATATAAAGTTCAAAGATTTTATCGAAACTATTACCTTTAAATTGCCGGCTGGAAAGCTCAATTTTAATGTTCTTTTTAGGATAAGGTATTATTAATGACTCCGAAAAGCCTTTTTGTAGAATTTTTGCTTCATCCGTAAATTGCCATTCTTCGAATAAGCTACAGAACCCATAAGTAAATATTAAAGTGTTACTAACAGAATCGTAAACTTTTACTCTATAACTACCATAGTTAAAAGGATCTATCAAATTGGTTTTTGTTCCGCCCCAAAATTCCTCCTTACGTATTTCTTTTAACATTATGTATTCGGTTTTATCTGTTCCCGAATGATAATAGTCTATTCGCATAGAATTGTTCGTAAACCAAGCATCGAAATTAAGTTGTGCAAAACTGCTAATGGTAATGCTTGTAATCATAATCAGAAATAGTGATTTTATAAAAAGGCGATGGATGTCTTTCATTTGATGATTATATTAAGTTATTTTGTAAAAATACGAAAATATTAATTTAAAACATAAATCTTTTAATTATGAACGCAAATTTATACGAGTGGATATTTGAATTGTTATTGAAATGGGGAATTAGCTCAGGTATTAGTAAAACATTAGCATCTGTACTTATTGTTATTGTTATTATTTTAATCAGCTTACTAGCAAATTTTATATTCAAGAGTATAATCCTAGTAATAATTAAAAAGTTAGTTAAAAAAACGAAGTCAACTTGGGATGATATTTTGTTCGAGAAAAAAGTTTTTAATAAACTCTCGCAGTTAGCACCAATTTTTATTATATACTATACAATAAATATAGCATTTCCCGCAAACATTGGATTAGTTGCAGTAATACAAAAAATCTTAATGATTTATATGGTGTTCTTATTTGTTATGGTAATAAATTCATTTTTTAATGCACTTAATCAAATTTATGATGTTACAATTGGCGAAAAACGGGGCACAAGTATTAAGAGTTATATTCAGGTTGTTAAAATAATAATATTTATTGTTGCTGCTATTTCGGCCTTATCAATTTTGTTAAATAAAGAAGTCGGCTATTTTATTACTGGCTTAGGTGCTATTTCAGCGGTTTTGTTGTTGATATTTAAGGATTCTATTCTTGGTTTAGTCGGAGGGATACAACTTACATCAAACGACATGGTAAGGATTGGCGACTGGATATCGATGCCAAGTCATAATACAGACGGAAATGTTATTGAAGTAAGTTTGAACACAGTTAAAGTGCAAAATTGGGACAAAACAATATCTACAATACCTACTTATGCTCTTGTAAGCGAGAGTTTTAGTAACTGGAGAGGAATGGAAGAGTCGGGGGGAAGACGTATAAAACGTTCGCTAATACTTGATATGAAAAGCGTTAAGTTTTGTTCTCCTGAACTTGTCGAAAAATTGTCCCACTATAAAGTGCTAAATGAATATCTTACGGCTGTAACAAAGGAAATTGATGAACATAATAGCAAACTAAACAGTAAAAGCAATGTTGTGTTTAATGGAAGAAGACTTACAAATATTGGTGTTTTTCGTAAATATATCGAAGAGTATTTAAAAAATAACGAAAATATAAATCAGGATATGACCCTTATTGTTAGGCAATTAGACCCAACTACCGAAGGTATTCCTATGGAAATTTACGTCTTTAGTAAAATTCAAGCTTGGGCTTTGTTTGAGGGAGTCCAAGCTGATATTTTCGATCATTTATTAGCAGTCATTTCTGATTTTGAACTTAGTGTATTCCAGAACCCTACTGGGACTGATTTTAGAATGCTTGCTGGTAAATAATATAAAATGTATTTACGGCACTACGCAGAAAAATACAATGTCATTTTTTTATTGTATCTAATTGTTGTCCGGCTATTTTTTTTTTAATCACGTAAGGCTTAAAATATATCGTCCCTACTGGACTTTTTGTCCTATTGGCTTTGTTTTATTGTACCGACATATAACACCTAACGGTGTTTCTCCCGTAGGGACATTATGTTGGTAAAGTATATTTATCAGCGTTTTACAAGTCCCGTAGGGACGATATATTCTTTTTATCTGTCCTTTAAATATGTCTTTTGTCCTTTTATCGGACAATAATGATTGTGTCTAGTCTTTTTATTTTAGAAGAAAACTAATTCTATTTTTAGCATCTTTGAACCGCAAAAAACAAGTTTTGCAAAAATAAACTCTTTTTTTTTGGGTATTTGTGATAATTTTGTATTTTTGGCATTACGTATTTTATATATATAATAAAAACGACATAAAATAAGCATTGGAAACAACAATTTTAAATATATTAAGAGTTATAACAGCAGTCTAAAAAGCATAACATGAAAAAGTGAAGACCAGAACTCACTTAAATAAACGGGGCGCATTCCGAAAAGCCACATGAGTAGGAAAATTTTAATTTTAATGAGTTATGATTAAAAAATTCAAAACTATTGCTGCAATTGTTGCAGTAGGAGCATTGATGGCAAGTTGTTCTTTGACATTACCAGTTAATGCAACTAGTAATCCAGTTGGTTCTAGAGTTGGAACAGCAAAAGCAACAGGTTATTTAGGTATTTTATTCTTTGATGCTGATGCTAGTATTAGAACAGCAGCAAAGAATGGTGGAATTACAAAAATTTCAACCGTTGATCTTAAACAAGGAAATATCCTTAATTTAATTGTTACTTACGAAACAATTGTAACAGGAGAGTAATTTTCCAATCGAAAGGAGGGGATGCGAATCTTCTCCTTTTTTTAATCAATTTTAATAAAAATGAAATTATCGATTTTAAGTAATCTAAAAATATTAAGTGCATTAAGTGTTCTTATTTTTTTTACAGGATGTTTAACAATGAAACCTGCTGGTGTTAAATCAGGCAAAAAATTGGTTGAGACATTTTATGTAGGAGAAGATGGAACTCAATATTTTATAAAACCGATAATTTTTTATAATACCCAAAATAAAGAAAAAATACTTGTTGACTTTACATTTAGGTATAAAAATGAAGTAAAGGACTCGGTAATTGTAAATTTTTCTTTACATAGTGCGAATATCTTTAAAAATATTGATAGTTTATCCCTCTCGAACACCGTAAATAAAATAATAAGCTCAGACATTCAGTTAATGTTTAACGAAAAAAGAAATGACTTGTTTGATTCTAGATTTTCAACAAAAATATTATTAGTAGAGTTTAAGGAAATGTTTGAAAATTCTGATTGGACAATAAATGTTTATTATGAAAAGTCTTATAATACTTATGTTTCTCCAAAGAAGACAAAAAAAACAATAATGAGCCTGCAAGATAATATATTTATTATTCTGTAATAAGACTTTTTTCAAATGTTTTAAAATTGCTATTGCGATGATAAACAAATAGTCCTTAACTAATTCCTAAACATAAGAGGCATATTGAAATTGGATGCGAAGATAATTCTGTGCCATTAGTTCATGTTTTTACCAGAACTTAAAAGTTAGATTGTAATTGAAAACATGGAGTTTGGAAGAGATGACCCTTGTTCGTATGTAAGTTGTAAAAAACATAAAAAATGCTGGGTAAAATAAATAAATGGATTAAAAGAAAAGACTTTAAAAAAACATTCTTACCATTCAACAATAATGGAAAACAAATTTGGGTTATTAGTAGAGTAAAGAAACTGCCTTGTGAAATAGTTGCGATGGCTCTTCGTTTAGCTGATTTAGACTTTATAAAATATGTTAGGGTTTGTGATAAATCCTTGAAAATGTCTGAAATTTATAAGATAAGGCAGTACTGATTTTTTATAAATACTAACTTTTACTATTTTTACATTTTATTACTTTATCTGAATTTTAAAATGAAACTGCATTTAATAATACCTTTCTTTTTAGCTTTATTTGTGAGCCAATCTACTTACGCTCAACTTATTAACGTAGAATCAAAACGTATGCAAGAAGATACAGTTTCTTTTGCTGGAGCTGTGGCTTCATCTTTTTCGTATGAGCAGAACAATGATGCTACGCTTTTGCAGACTAGTAGTAGTGTAACTTTACAGACTCGCAGTAAATCGCGAAAAGATGTGTTTTTGCTGCTTGGAAGTTACGATTTGAAAAAGACAAATTCTGGTAATTTTAGCAATGCTGGTTTTGCACATTTCAGATATACGCGAAAGTTTAATAAATATTTCCGATGGGAATGCTTTGTCCAATATCAGGCTAATCCTGTGTTGCTTTTGGATAATAGAGCATTGATTGGAACAGGACCAAGGGTAAAAGTCTTCAATAAACCTAATCTCAAATTAAGTTTGGGTGCCTTGTATATGTATGAATTGGAAAATACTCTTGAAGATATTCCACAACATTACTCAGACCACCGACTTTCTACTTATTTTACTGTTAATTATGTTATTGCCAAAGATAAAGTTGAAATTACCTCTGTTACCTATTATCAGCCATTATTTAAGAATTTTTCAGACTTGCGAATTACAAATCAAACATCAATAAGTTTGTTTTTTACAAAAAATCTAAGTTTTGATATTGGATTAAAATATTTGTACGACGCTTCACCGCCCGTTGGTGTGGTTAGTAACTCCTTTTTAACGAAATTAGGTCTTAAATTTAGTTTTTAATTATATCGAAATATTTACTATTTTTGGTAAGCTATTTGTAAATTATATTTGAATTTAAAATAATGATTATGAAAAAGAACTTAATTTTACTTGCTATCTTAATGTTTTTAGGAACAAGTTACTCAATTGCACAAGATGCTCGCTTACTAAAAGCAGCAGACAAAAGCTACTCGGACGGTGAAAAAGACTATAACAAAAAGAGATACGATGAAGCAGTTTCAAGTCTCGAAATAGTTGTTGAGAATATTGATGTCAGAGATGTGTCACGTAAATATCTTATTATGAGATTTGAAGCAAATGTTATGTTGATAGATATATACTTCAATAAACTTAATAATTTACGTGATGGTTGCGTTGCTCTTACAAATTTTGTCGATGATATAAACGCTATAAAATCGTCAGGTATTTTTAAAGCAAAAGATATTTACAAGTATCTGGAACTTGAGAAAGATTACGCAACTTATATTACACAATGCGAAAATTTTCAGACCATAGATAAAGATAAAACCGATTTTGAGAAAATATTTGATGACGAATTTGGGGAAGAAGAAGAAGAATAGGTTCATCATTTAACCACCTCTTTGTACACAGTTTGCGGTTTATAGTCGGGTCGATTCGCATTTAACATCTTGTTGATTACATAGTTAGTTAAACCAAATATCAGTAAACAACAAATCAGCAAAAATAAATAATGAATACGACGAAACAGAGTTAATGCCAGAACTCGAATCATTATTCAGTATTTATCCAAACCCTGCAAACAACTACCTATCAATTGAATTTATCAATCAGATGGTAATTGCACATTCAGTATTTACACTATCAAAGGAGATCTTGTAAAAACAATTAACACAAATCAACAACTTGGTTTTATGAGCATCGACATAAGCGAACTCAAAGCAGGTAATTATATTATAAACTGTAAGGAACTTAATGAAAATCAAAGTTTTATAATAGTTAGGTAAAATAGAATTTATCCGTAGTTCTGTAAATAATAAGCTCGAACATTTCGAAATAAATCGAAAGTTCGACCTTTATTTTGTTCTATTGTTCGCAAAAAGTTGTAATCCAGTGATTCTGTGATTCTGTTTCCCCACATCTGTTATTTGTTCTTTGCTTCGATTGTTCTTTCTTCAGAAAAATCTTGCTATCAATAATCCTAAACAACACTGAACCAACCGATTACCGATTATCGACATCACCGAATGCTTCTTCAATTGTCATTGCTCGAGAACATCCTCCTTAAACACTATTTGTATCTTTTACAATTTAGCTCAAGAGCAGGAATAAACATTCTTATTACAAAGAAATCCATGATTTTTGGTGGTAGAATGAATAAAAGAAATTTTATTAGTTTAGCCTCTTTCGTTACTAAATAGCGATTGCGAGGTCTTTTTCTTGTAGCGGCTTTATAGATAATCTTTGCACAATTCTTTACAGTGCCGCCTTTAAAGCCATTTGTACTTTGTGTAAGGTCTTTCACTAAACTACCGTATGGAGTGTTCTCTGGGATGACTATATTATTATGTACAGTTTCTGCAAAATCGGTTTTAATTGGTCCAGGCTCAATAATTGCTACTTTTATTCCGAGCTTTTTTACTTCCCACCTTAGGGCATCTGATAGGGCTTCTACAGCAAACTTGCTGGCTGCATACCAACCACCACCTGGCATTGATGTTAATCCAGCAGCAGATGAAACATTAACTATTCGTCCACTGCTATTTTCACGCATCATAGGTAGTATGGCTCTAATCATAGCTGCCATACCAAAAACATTAGTGTCGAATTGTGCCCTAATTTTTTCGTCTGGAGTTTCTTCTATTGTGCCAAATTGCCCAAAACCTGCGTTATTAACAAGAACATCAATAGTGATTTTATTATTAACAATGTATGTTACTAAGTTGTTAATATCTGTCTGTTTAGTTACATCAAGTAGGAATACTGAAGCTCCAGATGTTTTTAACATATCTAACTTTTGATTATTCCTGCCTGTTGCAATAACATTCCACCCTTTTTTTAAGAATAATTCTGAGCACGCTTGACCTATACCGCTTGTGGCTCCAGTTATGAGGACTGTTTTCATTTATTTTAATTTTAATTCGAAGTCTAAATTTTTATCTATGTCGTAAATGTAATTCCCTACGCTAAACCAAATTGTTTTTGTCTTAACTCTATCAAGGTCAACGTGAAAATGAATATTCGATTTTGCTGGAATTTCAATTTTTCCAGGTACAG
>JAQVPT010000313.1 GCA_028701945.1 Bacteroidales bacterium | reverse complement strand
CTGTAATTAAATAGTTTTTTGTAATATTCTGCTTTCTTAAATTTCATATCAGGACAAACGCATACTTTTTTAAATATTAATATGGGGAAATAGTGTATATGTCCCTTCGACACTTCGGCGTTGCTCAGTGCTGGCAAGCTCAGGGCATCGCCTCTGGACAAATTGTTTAGAGTGTGATTGTTTTTTTTACTGATATTAAAGCCCTAACGGGCTATAATAGTAAAATTATACCAAAACCCCCAATAAATTCTTTATCTTTTTCCGTTTTACTTCACTTAAGATTTTGACCGTATCTGGTGCTATGCTGAAAATTTAAAGATTGTAAAACAAAATAATATTTTAAATTTATTTCGGTCGTTTTAACATCAAAGAGGTATAACATATTTGCCCTCTTGGGCATATATGTCAGTAAAAAAAGTCTCCAAAATATGTATATTGCCCAGAGGTCATAAACAATTAAAAAAGATTATTCTATTTGTGTTAAACTTAGGGATTGTCAAACAATAAATAAAAAACGAAAAGCTTAAAGAAAACTGGAATGCGAATAGTTTGCATGAGATATTAAAAATAAAGTATGCGTTTGCCCTGAATTTAAAACATAAAAACATACTACAAAAAATTTATTTATTATCTTTATAAAAATATTGTCTGACAAATAATTTAATAGCACTTTTAATATGAAAAACACTAACTGGTACGAAAAGGACATTGAGGAGGTTCTTGATTTTTATTACACAGAATTGTCTGAAGAACAAATGCTTGAACATCTTATGTTTTGGCTTGACAATTTTCCAAATTTGGATTTTGAATGGGTAAACATGATGCTGGATATTAATGCTCACGATAATATGCCTATTCAAACAATAATAGATTTTGCGGATAAATTGCACGTAATTAATCCCGAATATTATTTGGAACATTACGAATTTATTGAAAAACAAATATTGGACTATGCCTTTCATATTCAGGATATTGAATTAATAAAAAAACGGATTGATATTCTTAAGCAGAGTCCTGTTATAGGCGTGGATATAGTTGTTAAAGACAGTCTGTATCGTCTTATTTATTATGGAAATTATGATCTTGCAAGGGAGTTATCAAATGCTGTTTGGAAACCTTTGGCAGAAAGTGACCAAATATATGGCTACCCAGAATATCCATTTATTATGACAATTTATCTTCACAAACTTGAAGAACAATATCAATTTGTGAAAAATGGAGATAAAGCTAAAACCAAGTGGGAAGGATTCTTATCAGAAATATTAAAATTAGGTTTTGATAATGATAAGCGTCTTAATTATATTCGAGATATTCTTAATTCAAATTTCGACAAAGAATATTTCCTCAACCTTTCTGATGATAATGATATTCAAATGATTTATCTGAATATTCATTTTATAAAATATATGAAGGATAATTATGATGTCCCATTTGCATTGTCTGAGTTATGGTTTAATATTATCAATAAAAATGAACTTTTTTTTAACAACAAAAAATGTAATTTTTTTATTCCTTATATAAAACTTGACAATCAAATAACACAACAATATGATAATTTTTTTGGAACCAATCAGATAGAAGTGTTTGGAAAAATGTGGGGCTTGCATTTTGTTTATGAGTTTTTTAATCATATTAAGCTTATTGATGGGGATGACTATCAAACAATGAAGGAAAATATTGCATTTTTCAAGTTTGCATTTATGAAAGCCATGAGTAATAATTTATGGAAATTTACTTTTATTCATTCTTGGCCAAATTCAAAAGATGATTGCATTACATTACCCGAAAAAACAGCCTTCGATAAAACATTTGACATGGATTATAAACAGGCAAATGCTCTTTTTGAAAGTTTTCCTTTTGATCTAAAGGGAAGTGAAAGAATAGAGGAAGAAATAATTCAGGATGAAAAGAGCAAGGACGATTATATTATGCCACCTTTCTATTCAGAAAAAACCCCATATATCAAAGAAGGTGCAAAAATAGGCAGAAATGATCCATGCCCATGTGGAAGTGGGAAAAAATATAAAAATTGTTGTTTGAATAAATAAAATGCTGGTTGCGATTGTTGTAGAGACAAGGCATGCCTTGTCTCTACAACACCGCAACATCACCATCCCATTAATACCATTATATTTACAAAATATTTGAAATACCAATACGGCATTTTGATTAGGGCAAACGCATGTTTTTTTTAACAATTAATATTGAGAAATTGTATATGTCCCTTCGACACTTCGGCGTTGCTCAGTGCTGGCAAGCTCAGGGCATCGCCTCTGGACAAACTATTTAGAGTATTATCGTATTTTTACTGATGTTAAAGCCCTATCGGGCTATAATACTAAAATTACACCAAAATACTCAATAAATTCTTTATCTTTTTCCGTTTTACTTCACTTAAGATTTTGACCGTATCTGGTGCTATGCTGAAAATTTAAAGATTGTAAAACAAAATAATATTTTAAATTTATTTCGGTCGTTTTAACATCAAAGTGGCATAACATATTTGCCCTCTTGGGCATAAACAATTAAAAATGATTCTATTTGGGTTAAACTTAGGGATTGTTAAACAATAAATAAAAAACGAAAAGCTTAAAGAAAACTGGAATGCAAATAATTTGCCTTAGATATTAGAATTAAAGTATGCGTTTGCCTATTCATTTTGACAATTATTTTGATATAAATCTCTAAAGTTTTGATATTTTTGTATTTTTGAAAAAAATGAGTAAATGTCGAGACACAAGCCACACAAAAAAGCAACTTCTGTAAAAGGACAAAAGCTAGAAAAAACATCTAGCCAGATTATCGACACCAAACATAAAAAGTCGAATTATCTTGTTGTAATAGCATTTTGTGTGTTCGCTTTTATTTTGTACGGTAACACTATAGGCAACGATTACGCTCTTGATGATGCAATTGTAATCACTGGAAATCAATTTACTCAAAAAGGAATAAAAGGGATTCCAGATATTTTTAAATACGACACATTTACAGGATTCTGGCTGTCAAGTTATCCTGGTCAAACGGCCTCACAAATTCAAGAAGAAAAAAAATTAGTTGCTGGAGGTCGTTATCGTCCGCTATCACTAAGTACTTTTGCCTTAGAAGTTGAAATATTCGGAAAAAAGATTAAAGATGCAAACGGACAAATAGTATATAGGGGAAACCCCACTATTAGTCATTTTATCAATATCCTTTTATATTTTTTAACAACTTGTTTACTCTATATTATTTTATTGAGATTAATCCCACCAAAAAATGACGGAAAATGGTATTTTAGTTTTGCTTTTATTGCCAGTATTTTATTTTTAGCTCATCCTATCCACACCGAAGCCGTTGCTAATATTAAAGGTCGTGACGAAATAATGACACTTCTTGGTTCGCTGGCAGCACTCTGGTTTACAATTAAATATTTAGACAC
>JAQVPT010000061.1 GCA_028701945.1 Bacteroidales bacterium | reverse complement strand
CTGCGTTCTTCTGTTCTCTTGTTCGAATGTTCTCTTAAAGTTGTGCTCCACTGATTCTGCTCTTACTTCAAATGCTCTCTTGTTCGAATGTTCAATTGTTCAATTGTTCTTCTGTTCAAAAACGTTTTGCTATCAATAAACATAAAATATGCACTAAATTAACCGATTATTGATTACTGACAAGGTGGTTGAGCCATGTCGAAACTCCGAATACTTTTATTATCACGCTAGCTAAATAACTATCTTGTAGCTCTTATCTCCAATAACCAAAATATAAACTCCTGCTTTTACATCCGAAACATCAATTATATCGTTTTTTATTAATGAATTTCTGATTTGTTTCCCATCGGTAGAATAAAGACTATAATTTTGCTCTTTATGATTTGTGATTTGGATTGTACCATTTTTTACAGGGTTTGGAAAGATATTACTATTTTTGGCAATAGAATTATCGAATCCGGTAACACTAATATATTCTGTTTTACAAATTGTTTTTGATGTACAGCCATTGTATCCGTATCCGGTTAAGCAAACATCATAGTTACCTACTTCTGGATATGCATGCACCATCATATCGAATGGTGAATATTGCCATTGTGCTTCACCATCACCAAACTCCCAGTAGCAGGAATCTGCATTTTCACTAATATTATAAAAATAAGCACTGACGTTTTTGGTTAATTGCAAAAGTTGAAAGTCAACTCTTAGAGTTGTTGTATCTATCAACCAAATATCGAGGCTATCGTTTACAATTGCCCACGCAGCTGTTTGCAAAATTCCAGCAGTTGTGGCATCAACAGTTGTAGGAAAAGCTGCTCCTTCGGGACTTTTGTTAAATATTGTTGCATAAAAAGTGCAGGCTGCAAGATATGTTCCGTTATTACTAGGATGACTTTCGTCAGATTGGTATAAGTCTATTGTAGGATAATTATCGCGTATCGATTTCCAAACCATACCAACTGGTGCAACTATGCCGTTATTTAGTTCTGCCATCTCAACATAACTTTGTCGCAAACGCCACTGCATTCCTTCGTAAGTGCAAAGAGGAGTATATGAAGCACAATTTCCTGCATCACCGTTTTCTCTACCCCAAGTTATGAAAAATACTGGCGTTGTACAAACACTGTTGCTCCTGATCGAATCGCATAGTATTTTAGCATACGGGTAAGACTCTAAGGCTACTTGTGCAGGCGAAAAAGAAGGTAGCTGACTTTGTTCTTGCAAAACAACATAATCCCATTCTCTGCTTTTAATATAATTCAGTGATGTTAAGTTGGTACAGTGATTTTCAAACGTGTATCCGCTAGGAGAATTGGATTGGACTTCAACTATATCACCTTTAGATGTTGCAATTTGTTTTAACACTTGGTCAACTCCACCGTTATAGTAGGTGTATGAATTCCCTAAAAATAATACTGATTTCGTTTGTGTTTCCTGTGCAATAACAAGGCACGAAATGGATATTAATAATATTGTAAAAATGTTTTTCATAAGTTCTTTATAAGTTGTAAAAACGATAAAATCTTAAGGGGGTTGCTTGATTTCTATGATATAATTTCTTTATTCCTTTCTAAAAACCATTCTATTGATAGCTTTAATATCAAGCAAAATAATTACGATTAATAATAGCATCCACGGTATAAAAGTAAATGAAATGGCCTGAGGGATAATGTTTTGTAAGGATATAAACAATACTATTATTATTAAATATGCAAGTTTAAGATAATCATGGGAATTTCGTTTTCGGAAAACAATCATCAAAATTGCTGGCAAAGTCCAAAGTACATTCAAATTGTCGCTAATTGCAAGATGTAACGAATAAACGCTAAGGAATAAAAGAAGTAATCCTAATAATGTGAAGACTATTGAGACTGTGTATAAAACTATTTTTCGTGTTTTTGATAAAAAACTTAAAGCAATTAGTAATAATGCAATTATCCATGGGCTAAGATATGAAAAATTAAATGTTGATTCTTTTTTGACAGAAGCATCTAATAAAATATAGCTGGGTTGAGCAAATTCAGAGTTTTCTAAGAAATCGTGAATGTAAACAGGTAAAAACATATAATCTGATGGACTTGCAGCTTTGTCGGTTTCCATTCCAGTTGCTAGGTTAATGCCCAAATCAGCCCAATAGTTTTTTGAAATAAATGGTTTTAATAATTGTCTAAAAGTTTGTCCAGAGAATCCCGAATTATCGAAATTGATACGATTGTCGGTGGCATCTTCTATGATATCACGTATTTTTGTTGCACAATTATTTTTCAAAAAATCGTAACGATAATATCTTGCCGAAGTAGTATAGCATGTTTCAAGTAAATTTATGAGTTTTACTTTTTCGTCGTAAGTGAGATTTAATATTTGTTCATGTATTGTCCGTTTTGTTTCGGCAGAAAAATACACAAAGTAATCAAAATCGTCAATTGACAGGCAATAATCGAGGTCGCCGTGAATGAATTTAATGTAGAAATTTGGTGTATTAAAGTTAAATGTACCGTAGTTATAAACTTGGTCTATATGTAATGAGTCGTCTTTTATTCTTATTGCCGTGTGTCCAAAATACGCATACATTTCATCACCAGTATCTTGTGTCAGAAGCGACACTTGTGCATCTTGAGATAAAGCATAAGTGTTTGCACTTATGAGAATTAGTAGTAATATGTTTAATGCAATTTTCTTCATTTTTTGTAAGTTTTTCATTTTATTCTTCAATATAAACACGTTTTATTCTTTCGGAGATGCCTGTAATAACTTCGTAAGATATAGTGTCTAATATTTGTGCCATTTTAGATATATTATTTTGGTTTCCAAAGACAATAACCTCGTCTCCAACATTGGCTTTTATTTCTGTAATTTCAACCATGCACATATCCATACAAATATCACCGATTGTGTAAGCTTTTTGTCCATTAATAATAAAATGCCAATTCCCATTTCCTAGTCGTCTGTCGATGCCGTCTGCATAACCAACTGGTATTGTTGCAGTTCGAATTTGATTGGTCGCTTTTCCTGAACGATTATAGCTAATGCTTTCGCCTGCTTCAACAATATGGGTTTGCGAAATAACTGATTTGAAAGTAGTAACTTGTTCGGTTTTGTCGGTTAGATTTTCTAAAAGGCCATATAATCCAATTCCAAGTCGTACCATTTCGAACTGATATTGCGGAAAACGAATTATTCCTGCAGAATTTAAAATGTGTCTAATAGGTTTATGCCCAGTTATTGATGTGATTTTATCATACACTTTACTAAATAATTCTGTCTGTTTATGCGTAAAATCATCAAATTTATTGCTGTCGCTGCCTGCGAGATGAGAAAATACACTAAGAATATTAATTTTATTAGATGCTTTTACAATTTCACAGAAATCTAAAACTTCATTTTCGTTAATCCCTAACCTGTTCATGCCTGTATTGATTTTTACATGAATAGCAAAATCTGTGGTTTTACCCGATTCTAACTCTTTTACAAGTGCTAAAAGTAGTGCAATAGAATAGATTTCAGGTTCCAAATCGTAATCAATCATAGTTTTAAAATCCTTAGCCGAAGGATTCATAACCATTATGGGTGTAATAATTCCTCTTTTGCGTAATTCAACGCCTTCGTCGGTATAAGCAACTGTCAGATAGTCGATTCGGTTGTGTTGCAAAAATGCGGCAACTTCTCGATATCCACTTCCGTACGAAAATGCTTTTACCATTGCCATGATTTTGGTTTTAGGCTCAAGTGTCGAACGAAAATATAGCAAATTCTCTCGCATCAGACTTAAATTGATTTCAAGATTTGATTCATGAGATTTTGATTGTAAAATCTTTGAAATATTTTCAAATTTAAAATCACGTGCTCCTTTTAATAAAATGGCAGAATTGTAAAAATTAGAGAGAACAATGTCTGTTAAAAAATCTTCAGTATTTGTGTAAAATGCTGTGTCTTTGCTAAAATATGATTTGTATTTCTGAATAGTTTCTCCAATAGTTATCAGTTTATCGATACTTTTTTCGGCTATCAGTTTACTTACGCTTTTATAAAATTTATCTTCTTCATCCGAGTTTTGTAAAATATCTGACAAAATTAGAATTGAGGTTTTATTAGCTTTTTTCTGGTTGAGATAGTCAAGGGCAATTTCTAAAGAGTTGATATCACTGTTATAGCTGTCATTTGTTAAAATACTGTTGTTGATTGCATCAATTGTTTGTAATCGCATCTCAACACCCGGTAAACTCGAAAAGCGTCTAATTATTTGCTCATCTGGTTTCGGAAATATGTGTGTAATATATGTAAAACAGCTAATTGCATTTTCGATAGAACCGTCATCCGTAAAAGGAATATCTATTTCGTATTTATCATTATTTAAAACAATAAAAAGTTTAGAATAAGAATGATGTTTTTCTATTTTATTTACAAAAACGCTTGCATTTTTTTCGGTATCAGACCATGTAATGCAATTAGTATTTTTGTTTTTCAGATAATTTTTATAATCATATTTGCATATTACGGTGTCGCAATTAGCAAAAAGCTTAAATTTCTCAGTTATTTTCTGATTTTCTGATTCAAAGTTTGCTTGATGTGCCGCTCCGATATTAGTGAATATGCCGACAGTGGGTTTTATTATTTTTTCGAGGCGTTCCATTTCGTTCGGTTCTGAAATTCCTGCTTCGATAATAGCCATATCTGTAGATTTGCTGATAAGCCACAAGGATAACGGAACACCAATTTGAGAGTTGAAACTTTTTGGACTGCGTGTAATATTATAATATGGTGATAGAATATGGGAAAGCCATTCTTTAACAACAGTTTTGCCGTTACTGCCAGTAATTGCAAGTAAAGGTTTTTGATATTGCGAGCGTTTTATAGAAGCCAGTAATTGTAATGCGTTTACTGAATTATTAACAAGTAAAAAAGACGCTTCAGGATAGTTTTCTGTTTTTATTTCTTTACAGATAATAAACGAACGGATTCCTTTTTTGTAAAGTTCGGAGATAAATTTATGTCCATCGTGTTGCTTGCCGTCTAGTGCGATATAAAGGCTTTCGTGATATTTAACAGTTTTGCGACTGTCTGTTAAAAGTTTATCAAATTCATTATCAGGATTTCCGTAGAACTGTCCATCAAGTGTTTTTTTAATATCTATTAACTTAAATTTTAACATTATTTATTATGCGATATTAATTTAGGATTCTTTATTTGCTACGTTAAAGCATCTGCGACACAAAGGTTCGTAAATATCTTTTTCGCCAAGCATAACAATGTTTTTGCCGGCTGATTTACGATGGCTAAACTGTGCTAATTCGCCACAGTGCATACATACTGCATGAACTTTAGTTACATATTCGGCAACTGCAAATAATGCTGGCATTGGTCCAAAAGGACGTCCAGCAAAATCCATATCAAGACCAGCCGCAATTACTCTGATGCCCATATTTGCCATTTTAACGCATACTTCAACTATTCCAGTGTCGAAAAACTGAGCTTCGTCTATCCCAACAACATCAACATCTCCAATTAATAGTAAAATATTTGACGAAGATGGCACAGGAGTAGAGCGTATTGTTGTCGAATTATGCGAAACAACTTCTTTTTCACTGTATCTTATATCTACTTCAGGCTTAAATATTTCGACATTTTGTTTGGCAAACTCTGCACGCCGCAACCTGCGGATAAGCTCCTCAGTTTTACCTGAGAACATCGAACCGGCAATAACTTCTATCCAGCCGTGTTTTGGTTCACCTTTTCTCGATTGTTCAAGAAACATTCTAAATTATTTTTTTAATTTTGTAAAAAATATTAATCACAAATTTATAAAATTATTCTGCATGGAAAACTTATTGTTTATAAAAGAAAAAATAAAAAATGTGAACCGTATCTTACAAAACTTAGATAAAGACGGTTTGGACCTTATTGAAAAGGATATTATTTTGCAGGAAATTAGAGAATTATACACTTTGGTAAATAATTTGGATATAATTGAGCAAAAAACCATAGAGCCTGTTAATGAAATTACAAAAAATGATTCCATTTCTGTTGAAGATGAAAAAGAATTCAAATCTGAAACCGCATCGGAAAATATTGTTGAGTTTCTTGATAGTGAACCAGTAGAGGAGGAAGCTAAAGAATTGGTAGAGATTGTTGAAACTCCAGTCAAAGCAGTTGTCGTAGAGGAAGAACCACAAAAATTGGTAAAAATCGAAGAAACTCCTGTTAAAGTTGCTGATAATGTGTCAAGTAACACGCAGGTTAAGCCCAAACTTACAAAGCCAGTACCAGAGCAACAAAATTTGTTTGGAAATAATCGACAAAATGGTGTCGTAACTATTGGAGAACAGCTTGGGCAAAATAGAACATCGCTTAACGAAAGTCTTTCATCTAACGCTAATTCTAATGATGTTTCTAGTAGGTTTGGTCAAAAACCAATTTCTGATATTAAAGCTGCAATTGGTATTGGAGACAGATTTTTATACATAAGAGAATTGTTCAATGGCAATAATGATGAGTTTGAAGAAAATATAATACACTTAAATTCGTTGAACTCTTTTGAAGAGGCAAATAGTTATCTGAAAGAGAAATATAACTGGGACTACTCACAAGAAACTGTTTCAAATTTCATTAATGTAGTTAAAAGAAAATATTTGTAAATGTTAATAAAGATACGTTTGAACATACTGCTTTTTGTATTTATAGGTTTTTCGGTTTTGGGTTTTGCTCAAAATAAAGAAAAAACTTATGACAGAATAGAAATTCTTACTTCGCCTAATTATCATGGAAGAGGTTATGTTAAAGATGGTTGTGGCAAAGCAGCTGATTATCTTGCTGACGAAATGCAAAAAATTGGATTAAAGAAAATCGGTGATGATTATTTCCAAAATTTTGAGTTTGACGTTAATACTTTTCCCGGTAAACTTTCTGTAAAAATAGATAATCAAAAACTTGAACCTGGAGTTGACTATTTAATCGGACCTGCTTCTCCGGATATTAATGGAACTTATCAACTCTACTTGCCCGATTCTGTTTTGTTGAATGACACAACTGCATTTAAAAAAATAATGAAATCGGATGACTTCAGCAATAAAATGTTGGTTGTCGATTATTTACAAACAGAAAATATTGAGATTAAAAAGTTCTATATCAATATTATGTTGAATAATAAGGCTTTTGGTGGTATAGTTGAGCTTATTCCTGATGAATTAATGTGGGCAGTTCGTAGTTTTCAGCAAGATTTTCCAGTAGTTAAAATAAAACGAGAGGCGTATATTCGGGATGCGAAGGAATTAAGACTTAGTGTAAAAACAAAATTCATCGAGAACTTTCAAGCAAAAAATGTAGTTGGTTACGTAGAAGGAAAAACGAAAGGTGAATTTATTGTTTTTTCTGCCCATTACGACCATCTGGGACGAATGGGGAAGAAGGTTTATATTCCTGGAGCTCAGGATAATGCAAGCGGAACTGCCATGTTGTTAGATATTGCAGAATATTATATGGATAATCAGCCTGAGCGTTCTATTGCGTTTATGTTGTTTGCGGGCGAAGAGGCTGGATTACTTGGGTCAGTGAACTTTATTATGAATCCATTGTTTGATTTATCGAAAATAAAAGTGGTAATAAATCTTGATTTAGTTGGTACTGGAGACGATGGAATTACTATTGTAAATGGTGCAAATCCTGATTATTCAGAAATTTGGAATACGATTGAACAAATAAATATCGAAAATGAATATTTTACAACTATAAAAGCACGTGGCGAAGCTGCAAATAGCGATCATTATCCTTTTCATGCTGTTGGAATACCAGCAATTTTTATTTATACAATGGGAGGGCAAACATATTATCACAATCCAAAAGATAAGTTAGAAACTCTTACTTTTACAGGATATGATGCTCTTTTTAAACTTTTGTTAAATTTTGTCGAGAAAATATGAGTAAACTTTATCTTGTTCCGACACCAATTGGTAATCTCGAAGATATGACTTTGAGAGCTATTAGAATTTTAAAAGAAGTGGACCATATTCTTGCTGAAGACACACGAACTTCAGGTTTTTTGCTTAAGCATTTTGAAATAGAAACCAAAATGTATAGCCATCATAAATTTAACGAGCATAAATCTGTCGAACATATTGCAGATAAAATTAAAGCTGGAGAATCTTATGCGTTAATATCTGATGCAGGAACACCGTCAATATCCGACCCTGGGTTTTTATTGGTAAAAACTTGTATCGAGATGGGAGTGGAGATTGAATGTTTGCCTGGAGCAACTGCATTTGTCCCAGCTCTCGCAGTATCTGGATTGCCTTCCGATAGATTTTGTTTTGAGGGGTTTTTACCGCCTAAAAAAGGACGAAATAAAAAAATTCAAGCTTTAGTTGAAGAAGAGCGAACAATGATATTTTATGAATCACCATACAGATTATTGAAGACCATCGAATTGTTTATCGAGTATTTTGGTGAAGATAGAAAAGCCTCTGTTTCAAGAGAAATCTCAAAAATGTTCGAGGAAAACGTGCGAGGAACACTAAAAGAACTCCATGCTCATTTTAGTGCAAAAACTGTAAAAGGTGAGATTGTTATTGTGGTGGGTGGGAAAAACGCTTAAAAGGTAAACTGTAATCTGTATATAGAGGATGCTACCTAGCGGATTCAATTGTTTTACCGTTCCATAGCTCAATACCGCATCAAAGATATTCCAACAACAATACAGGTATTCGGCAATATGGAAAAAACAGACGGAGCATTTGACTGGATTTATTATTTTAGGCAGAAAATATTGAAAATGAATTAATTACTGTGCCAATCGTTACCCCCTCATTAAATAAAACATCTTTTGTAATACTCTGATTAATATTTTTTATCCAAGTTAATTGCCATCTTTTCCTAGTATAGCAATAGTTTACATGTTGTTTTCAACATATTTAAAATATCTTAAAATTATTTGTTTTTCTTTGAATATAAATTTGCATCTGCTACTTTTATATGCATTATAAAGGTGTTTGCTGTAATTTGCATGTGTTGGAATGTGAGAAAAAATTAAAGGTGTTTATGAATTATTCATATTTTATGTTAATTTTGGGCAATGTTGTGTGAATTTAGCAAACATATGTAACAGTTGGGGGTAAGTGTAAAAAGAGACCACGACAGGTTGATTAGAAGCGGATTGAAAGAATATTAAAATTTGATTTTTAGCTCTTTGATAGGTAGGTGCAAACATGGAGTAATTTATACTTTTTATTCTCCTTGCAAAAAAAGAAAAAGGAAGTCCTACCCACAAATTGCACATTTCAATTTTAACAACACACAAAAAGCCGACCTAAATAAACAAAAGAATATTTTTTTTGCTAGCATACGAAATAAGAGTAAATTTGAAGATTATTGAAAAGGAATTAGGAAATTACATGATAACAAAACAAGCATTAGAAAGTACACTTTTTGGAGTGGCTGAAATCCTTAGAGGCAAAGTAGAGGATTACAAAGCGTATATACTTTCACTACTATTTTTCAAAAGACTTTCAGACAATTACGAGTGGGAACCTGAAAATGGCAGAAAGCCAAGCGAGAAAAAAAGTAAAATAAATACTGCACACGAACAAGCCGAAAAGGAACGCCAAGCCATTGACGATGTAGAGCAAGAACTTATTACATTGTTGCAAGACACTGAATTGCGAAAACGCTATTTTGCCGTTGCTGATATGGAAGAATTGGAAGGAAACGCGTTTAACCTAAATATTCCTCGCTATGTGGACACTTTTGAAACCGAAGAAGAAATTATTTCGCAACTTAATTCATTTGACGAAGAAAATTTATTAAAACAAACCAAAATCCAAACCCTTCAACGCCTAGAAAAATCCTTATTGCAAAACCTGCTTACAGTTAAAGTACGCCTGCCTACCGATTTTATAAAAAAGGCAAGGGTAGATATTGAAGCCATAAATAAAATTATAAACGAGCAATAATATGAAAAAAAACAAGAACCAAGAACTCCAAAAGTTTGAGAACTTTGTTCTTTTTCAGACCAAAGACGGCAAAGTAAATATTGATGTGTACTTTCAGAACAGTACGCTTTGGCTTACTCAACAGTTAATAGCTAACTTATTTGAAAAAGGGCGTTCTACTATTACCGAACACCTTAAAAAGATTTTTACTGATGGCGAACTGGACGAAAATGTGGTTTGTCGGAATTTCCGACAAACCACTCAACACGGTGCTATTGAAGGAAAAACGCAAGAAAAGGAGGTGAAATATTATAACCTTAGAGCAGTTACGGCAGTAGGCTATCGGGTAAACTCGCACCGCGCACTTGAGTTCAGAAAATGGGCAACCGAAATATTGCACGAGTATATTATTAAAGGTTTTGCCATGGACGACGAGCGGCTTAAGCAAATAAGGCATTTTGGTATCGACTATTTCGATGAAATGCTGGAACGGATTCGCGAAATACGTTTGAGCGAACGCCGACTTTATCAAAAAATAACCGACATATACTCCCTTTCTGCTGATTATGACAGCCAAGCTGAAATTACCAAACAGTTTTTTGCTACTGTTCAAAATAAATTACACTGGGCTATTGTCGGAAAAACAGCGGCAGAAATAATTTATACCGAAGCCGATGCCACTAAAATATATATGGGGTTAAAAACATGGAAGCAGGCTCCCGATGGTAAAATTTTAAAAAACGATGTAAGCATTGCTAAAAATTACTTAAACGAAGAGCATCTTAAATTGCTTGAACGGATTGTTACCTCTTATCTCGATTTGGCAGAGAACAGAGCTATGAACCGCAAAGTTATGAATATGAAGGATTGGGATAAGTTTTTGGTTCAGTTTTTAGAACTTGCCGATTATCCTTTGTTAGAGAATAAAGGAAAAATTTCGATGCTTGAGGCCAAATTAAAAGCAGAAAGTGAGTATGATAAATTCAGGGTAATTCAGGACGAACTTTATGAATCAGACTTCGACAAAGAAATGAAAAAAATATTGAAAAATAATAAAGACGAGCAATAATATGGGAGAAAAGCAGCAAATAATATTATATCAAAGCTCAGAGGGCATAATAAAATTAGATGTACATTTGCACGACGAAACGGTTTGGCTTTCTCAGGAACAAATGGCTCAGCTTTTTGCAAAGGGTAGAAGTACAATTGCAAAACACATTTCAAATGTATATGAAGAAAAAGAGTTGGAACAAAGTTCAACTTGTCGGAAATCCCGACAGGTTCGTTTAGAGGGGAAAAGAGTAACAAATAATATGGGACATCTGACAGAAATAAAATGCGTTGAAAAACCCGTTACCGAATGTCTGAGTAAAATGGGGGGGCGAAATATCTTACTGAATATAGCAGCAACTGTTACTAAAATAATTTAAAACTATGAGTAAAATGAATACAGAGAAAGACCTTGCAAAACTAATGGAACTAATTAAAAAACAAGGATTTGAAACGACTGACGAGATTAGTGCGTTTTTAGAAAAATTTAAGGGACAAAGTCTTGATGATTTGCCTGAAAGTATTGACAAAAAAGATCGCTCGCAAGATTTAGTTTTTGATGCTTATGAAGAACCTGTATCTAAAGGAACGAAATTAGTAAAGCAGGCTCTAGAATTAGACCCAAATAATGCAGATGCTTATAATTATTTGGCGAGCATTGAAAAAAATATTGATAAAGCGATAGAACAATATGAAAAAGCAATAAAAGCAGGCGAAAAAACACTTGGTAAGAAATTTTTCAAAGAAGAAAAAGGCTATTTCTGGGGCATGATAGAAACTCGACCTTATATGCGTGCAAAAGCTGGACTGGCTGACTGTTTTTATGCTAAAAACGAAGTTGATAAGGCAATTGAAATCTATGAAGAGATGTTAGAATTAAATCCCAATGACAATCAAGGGATTAGATATCTACTGTCAACCTTATTGCTTGACAAAAAGGACTTGACCAAATTTGAAAGATTTATAAAGGAAAATGAAGATGAAGATTGTGCTGTATGGAATTACAATAATGCTCTGTATAGCTTCAAAAAATTAGGAAAAACAGCAAAAAGTGAGAAAATATTATTACATGCATACAAAAGTAATGAGTTTGTGATTGACTATATGTTAGGAAATAGAGAAATGCCAAAAGAACAACCAAGATATATTGGAAGAGGTGATGAAGATGAGGCAATTTCATATGTAAATGGTGCTTGGTCAATATGGAAAAAAACTGACGGAGCATTTGAATGGATTTATGATTTTAGGCAGAAAATATTGAAAATGAATTAATTATTGTGCCAACCATTATCCCCTAATTCAGAATAACATCTTTTCCAATACTCTGATTAATATTTTTTATCCAAGTTAATTGCCATCTTTTCCTTGTATAGCAATAGTTTATATATTGTTTTCAACATATTTAAAATCTTCTGAAATTATTTGTTTTTCTTTGAGTATTAATTTGTAATTGCTATTTTTACAAGTAATATAAAAACGGGTTGCTGTAATTTGCATGTGTTGGAATGTGAAAAAAGATTAAAAATATGTGTGGATTATTCATGTTTTATGTTAATTTTGGGAATTGTTGTATGAATTTAGTAAATATATGTGACATTTGGCGGTAATGCTACGAGTGACTGTGCTGAATACAACATTTTGACATAAAGGAACACAGAACATAATAAAATTTGTAAATTTGCAGAATGGAAAAAATTGTATCAGAACCAGTAGAAACATATAACCAAATAGGACTTGGTCTGACTAACTATGTAGATACAAGAAAACTATCACCAATTTTGAAATGGGCAGGTGGTAAAGAACAAGAACTAAAATACATTCTACCCAATTTACCACAAGAAAAATTTGCAGATTACTACGAACCTTTTGTTGGTGGTGGTGCAGTTTATACCGCTATCCAAGCAGACAAATATTTCATAAATGACAAATCCGATGAACTAATTTTACTTTATAGAAGTTTGACAAATGCAGACAGAAAAGTTTTTTTTCAGGCAACGAAAGAAATTATTCATAATTGGGATTTATAAAGTTTTGTAACTGAACAAAATACAATTTTTTTTATAAAAACTTACAAAGATTTTTCCGAAAATAAAATTACAGAAACAAAATTAAAAGATATACTTTTTGAGTTTATTCTTAAAAATGCAGAGCAATTTAATGGAATGTTTTCAACAATTTTCAACTTCAATATTGAAAATTTCATAAAGGAAATAAAAGTAAACTTGGTTCGCAAAATTAAGCGAATGAAAGAATTAGAATTGTTAAAATCTAAACTTCCAGATTCGGATATTTTAGACAATATTGAAACCGCTTTTAAAAGTGCATTTTATATGCACTTTCGCCATATTTACAACAACACAGAAAAGTATAACATTCAAAACGCTTTTAAAGCTGCAATTTTTTTATTTATTAGAAACTTCGCATATAGTGGAATGTTCAGATACAATTCAAGTGGAGATTTTAATGTTCCTTATGGTGGAATTGCGTACAATAAAAAAAATTACAGAAAAAAAATTGACTATTTAGAAACCAAAGAATTAAAATCCTTACTTGATAATACAATAATTGAGAATGAAGATTTTGAGCAGTTTTTTAAATTACATAAACCTACAAAAAATGATTTTGTATTTCTTGACCCGCCTTATGACAGTGAATTTAGCACCTATGCAAAAAACGAATTTACAAGAAAAGATCAAGAACGTTTAGCAAATTATTTAATAAGTAATTGCAAAGCAAAGTGGATGATGATAATTAAAAATACTGATTTTATTTTCGGATTATACAATAACAAAGGATTAAACATTCAATCGTTTGATAAAACCTATTTAGTTAG